>JBAWVI010000017.1:0-13230 GCA_037147375.1 archaeon
TCTTATCTTTTGATTTTTCGCTTGATTGAACTTGCTTGAATACTTTTAAGATTTCAGCAGTATCTAAATTAAATTTAGCAATTACTGTTTTATCATGTGTGTTAACTATATTATCAAGCTCGTATTCTGCTATTCTGTGCTTTAAGGAATCAATTTCTTTTTTTTGTTCCTTCCATTCCTTAAAAAAGTTACCTAAAGTTTTAGCAAGCTCGCTCTTGTTTACACATAAAACATCTGATGAATTTTCAAGATGTTTTTCTTGCTCTCTAATATACTCAAGTGCTGATTTTTGAGTTGTGTAAAATATTCTTTCAACTCCATCTTGAACACTTGTTCTTTTAATTATTTTAAAAATACCAATATCTTTAATATCATGTAAATGAAGACCAGCACATGCTTGAACATCTATGTTTGGTATTTCAATTATGCTTAAATAGTTTCCTGGAATTGCTCCACCTTGGTAAAGCCTGAATCCATATCTCTTTTCAGCTTCATCTTTTGGTAACTCAAAGATATTTACTTTACTTCCATCAAACACCCATTCATTAACTTGATCTTCAATTAAATCAAGTTCATCTTTTGTAATCGGTTTATAGTGTGTAATATCAAGATGAGATTCAAGAACATCCTTGCTTGCTCCTGCTTGCCAGATGTGCTGACCAAGAACTTTCTTTGCAGCTGCATTTAGAAGATGTGCACCTGTATGCATGCATCTTAATTGCTTTTGACGTGAATCATCAACTAAACAGATTACTGGATGTCCAACATTAATTGCTTTCTTTAAGTTTTCAATAAAATGAAGAATCTTTCCTTCATAATTATAAACTTCTGTTACTTGATAAGCACCATTAATTGTTCCAAGATCAAATGTTTGTCCTCCACCTTCTGGATAGAAAACTGTTTTATCAAGTACTATAAGTTTCTCTGATGCATAAAGAACCTTACTTGTGCATTCTGTTTTATTATCATAATATAATTTAATTGTGTTTGGAAGAAGCTTGATTGCTTCCTTATTTTCCTTTTCAAGAAGCTTTTGAATAACACTTATGTCCTTTGCAGCCTTCCCAGTTAAATTACTTTCAGCTATTGCTCCAAAGTAATCTGCAGGAAGTTCTATTTTCTTATGAAGCTTTTCTGCTGCATCTTCAATTTGTTCCTTTGTTATTCCATCACTCTTGTACATTGTTACAAAATCTTTTGTATCGAGCTTCTTTCCAGATGAAAGAATGCTTGCAAGCTTACTAACAGCTTTATCCTTGTTTTGTAAATATTTTTTCTTTTCTTCGTCTAAGACATCACAAGCAGTCTTAAGTCCTTTTGATAAACTTGGATCAAAATCCTTAAGTGAATGAACATGCTCTTCAAATATTTTATTAAAATCAAGCTTGAAATCATGTGTCTGATCAATATCAAACAATCTTCTAGCAAGAATTCTCAAATTATATCCTCCACCAGAATTACTTGGCAAGAGACCATCAGTTCCTGTATAAAGTAAAGTCTTTGTGTGATCACAAACTGCATAAAGAGCATGAACAGGATCAAGTTTCTTGAATAATTCATCTCTTGACTGTCCAAGTTTCTTTGCAATAATTTCTTGAGATTTTTTAAGGTCTGCTACTTCGTCTGCATTTAATTCTCCAGAGAGTTTATAAAATTCAGTTAATAACTTATCATCAAACTTAACTCCAGTATGTTTTTTTAAATACTTGAGTACATCTGCAAAAGTAATATCATAACTTGTTGGTGTTCCGTTTGTGTACCATGCAAGTCTTTCAAACCCAGCACCCATATCAATAACTGGTTTCTTTAATTGTTCATATTTTCCTTTACCCTGATCTTGATATTGCATGAAAACACAATTACCAAGCTCAACACCATTTGCAAAATATTCCATGCATGGTCCAAAGTATCCTCCACCTTCCCAAACATCTTCAAAGAAAACTAAATCATCTTCTTTAACTCCAATAACTTTAGTTAGATATTCATGGTCTAAAGAAAGAGCTTCTTCTTTCCAATAAGGTTTCTTTGGATCTGTGTTAAATGCGTGTTGACCAAACATAACAAAGGTTGTATAATGTGTTCCAGTAACTCCTACATTTGAAATATCTCCAAACCTAATAGATGTTTGTGGAACAATAAGTGGATCTGCAGGTGGTTTAACTTCTCCATTAACAACATATGGTTGAAAATCTATGATTGATGCATTAGTAAAATATAAATCGTTTCTCCATCTTGGAATAACTGGATATCTTTTAATTGATTCATGTCCATTCTTCTTAAAGAACTTTTCAATTTCATGCCAAGTTTCTTGATAAGTATATCCTTTTGTTTTATGTCCAATAAAATCACGAGATTGACAACTAGATTCAGCACAATATTCTCTATTAGTGTTAGTCCAAAATGGACGCTTACACTTTTTACAAATCTTTCTTTCATACCCTAAGTTAGTAAGAGCCTTAACCTTATAATGATCTTGCCAGTTCTTTTCAAACATTGGTCTAACTTGTTTTTTAAGTTCAGTTTCTGCCATAAATATCAATACCTATAAATATATCGAACATACCTATAAATTATACTTAATATATAAGATAAATAAGTATTTAAAGATATATTTTAGGGTTAATCATATCTTATTGGCTTAGCTTTTACTTTCTTTCTTAATTTGTTTAATAGATACTCTTTGTTTTCATCTACAATTTGAGAAATTTCTTTTTTTCTTTCCATTAATAAATCATAAATGAAGATACTAAATTTATTATAATCTTTAGAATTTTGTAATCTTTCAAGAAGGTTAATATACCTGTTTCTGTTATTAAGATTAATTATTACTCTAGGAAATCCATTATCCATAAGAATAAGATTAAGTAGTTCTCTTCCTGTTCTTCCATTTCCATCAGAAAAAGGATGAACACTTTCAAAGAAGATGTGTAGATAACTTGAAAGTTCGACAGGATAAACCTGGTCTTTATTATTTGAATAATAATCCATAAATTCATTCATAAGTTCTTGAACCCTACTTGCATTAGGTGGGAGATAACTTGAACCAGTAAGATATACAGGCTCTGTTCTATATTTTCCTGGATGTTTCTCTTCAAATGTATACAGAACTTCTTTATGAATATTTTTAATTAATTTTTCAGTTAATTTTTGTTTTTTTGAAAATATTTTCTGTTTAACGTTCTTTAAATTTATTATTTCTTGAATTTCGTATACTTGTTTTCCTTCAATTGCTATTCCTTTATCCATTACCAATGCAGTTTCCAATAATGATAAAGAATTTCCTTCAACTGATGCACTTCCTTGTGCAAATCTTACATATTCATCTTTATCAAAAGATTTAAATCCCTCTTTGAAATATCTTTTAAATAATAGATAATCATATCTTAGTTTTTCAAGTTCTATTATTTCCATAGTGGATAATACTTCTGGTTTTCTTTTTTGAAGAACAATCTTTGATGCTTCAATCCCTATTTTATTTCTAAGATCAATAAATGCTTTATCTAATGCTTCTTTTGATTTTGGGTCTGATAAGTACACACTTATCTTCCTTCTATCACCATATAAGTTGATAGTTTCCTCAAGATAATAATATTTTTTATCAGAAATAATTCTTTTGTTTATGAACACAATGTAATTAACCCTCAAAATGTTTAAAAATAGATGTTTTTAGATAATTGAGGGTTAATTAATTTTAAATTAATAATTATATATTACCAGGAACTGTAAGTAAAGGTTCACATTTATTATTTACACAATTAATTCCTTGCAATTCCATGCAACTATAAACACAACCTTTTATCCCTCCATTGTACTTAGATATCAGGCTACTTATCCTTATTTCTTCATTTTTATTTATTAATATAGAACACCCAAATGGGCATGAGGGCCCTACAGATATACAGTCCTCTTTTACAGAACAATAGTTTGCTTTGATGATTTCTTTACTAACTTGTTTCTCTGTTGGACTAAATTTATATAAGATAAACCCTATGCTTAAAACAAGGATTGTTACTATTAATAAAATAATAAATTTTTTCTTCATAATTCTCTCTCCTTTATTATTATAATTAATCCAAATTCCAAATACATTTTCCAGTTATACACCCAAAATTTTTTATTGGTCCGCAATCATAAGCACAACCCTCATTATTTACATAATAGCGTGTAATTAATTTTTGTATTCTTGTTTCTTCATTTTTATTAATTAATATATTACATCCAAATGGGCAAGCACCTAATTTTGCACTACAATCCTCTTTTACAGAACAATAGTTTGCTTTGATTATTTCTTTATTAATTTGCTTTTCTGTTGGACTAAATGCGTATAGGATAAATCCTATAATTAAAATAAGGATAGTCGCAATTAACACAAAAATAAATTTCTTTTTCATTTTATTTCACTATCTCCTTAACCTTGTTTATATCCACAAGAACTTCTAATTAATAGTTAATAGATTATTTAACCTAATTTTGAGGAACACACTTATTATCTACACAAGCTATACCTTTTAACTGAAGACAGTTATAAACACAAGTACTAAAACTAAGTTTGTTTTTATGGTATTCAGAAATAAGGTCACGTATTCTTGTTTCTTCATTTTTATTTATTAATATCGTACATCCAAATGGACAAGATCCACCTATATGTGTACAATCATCTGATATGGAACAAAAATTTGCATTTTTTATTTCCTGATTTACTTTTTTTTCTGATGGACCTGTACAAAATAAAAATATTAAAACACCAATTATAATAACTATTGTTGCGATTAACAAAAATACACATTTCTTTTTCATACTTATTCTCCTTTTAATTTTTATAAATCTTTATTATTATTTATTACATCTTTCACTTTATCAATATCTACAAGAATTTCTAATTGATGATTAATACATTATTTAACCCAATGTTGAGGAACGCATTTATTATCTACACAATTTATACTTTTAAACTGAGGACGGTCATAAACAGGACAATCATAAACACAAGTACTAAGACTAAGTTTATTTTTATGATATTCAAAAATCAGATCACGTATTCTTGTTTCTTCATTTTTATTTATTAATATTGTACATCCAAATGGACAAGATCCATCTATCTGTAGACAATCATCTGATATGAAACAAAAATTTGCATTTTTTATTTCTTGATTCACTCTTTTTTCTGATGGACCTGTACAAAATAAAAATATTAAAACACTAATTATAATAACTATAACAGCAATTAGTAAAAATACACATTTCTTTTTCATAATTTATCTCCCTTAAATTTTTATTGATAATTTTTATTATTTATTATATCTTTCACTTTATCAATAGACACAAGAACTTCTTCTCCACTCTTCATGTTCTTTATTTGTTTATAAAATATTTTACTTGTCCTAAATATTGTTTATAACTAAATTCAGCAAATTCTTTTGGATTATTTTTTTCTACAGCACTAATTAATGATTTAAAATACTCTCCTTTTTTATCTGAAATATTTAACATTGGAAAGTTAGAATCAACCAATACTTTATTAAAAATTAATCTACAAATTCTTTTATTTCCATCAAGAAAAGGATGTATCATATATAACTTATAATGAGAGATAACTGCTTTTTCAAGTGGATTCAATTCAGTTGTATTATACCAATCAACAAAATTAATTAATTGCTTAGTGATATCTATATAATTTGGAGGTTGATAATTAAGTTCTCTTCCAAGAGGATGTTTTTGATCTGTTTGGATCAAATGAACTGGTCTTACTCTAAACATACCTGGTGTTTTTGTCTCAAACTCAGCCATTGTTGTTCTGTGTAATTTTTTTAAAAAATCAATTGTTAACTCTATATTACTATTTGAAACAAGGTTAACTGCATCAATCATATTCTTACAAATAATTTCTTCCCTACTTAAATTAGATTTATTTTTATATGCATTTTTTACATCTTGAATATTTATATCTACATCTTCTGTTGTTAGTGTGGTTAAGGTAAATAAGATTATAGAATCTATTTTAAACTGCTTCTGCTTAATAGGGGATAAGGTATTATATTTTTTTATAAAAAAATTTCTTAAAATTATGGTTTTAATCACATCTTCTAAATTATACAGATTAGATGTATAATGTTCTTGAGAAACCTTGTAAATCACGTTATCATAAAAAGTTAATATTAGTTTTTTAAGTTCATTAGAAGATGGTTTTTTAAGTCCTATATATTTACTAAAATGAACTTGTTTATCTAAAACCCTAAATTTTAATTCTAAGTAATAATATATTTTATTATTTACTTTCTTAACATCTAATTTCATAGATAATTAGGGCAACAAACAGTTTATAAAATGTTGCCCTAATACTTAGGGCAACAAATTAATTTACAAAAGATGCCCTAAATTTTATTTTAGAATATCTTTCACTTTATCTATATCTACAAGAACTTCTTCTCCGGACTTCATGTTCTTGATCTTTATCTTATTTTGCTTAACTTCATCTTCACCTAAGAGACCAACAAATGGAATTTCTGACTTATTTGCGAAATCCATGTTCTTTCCAATTGCTCTTCCTAAGAGATCTACCATAGTTTTTATTCCTTGGCTTCTTAGTGTTTGTGTTATCTCTATTGCTTGCTTCTCTGTTTTAATTGGAATAATATAAAGATCAGCTGTTGTTTCCTTAACCATTCCATCTCTTGCTTTAATTATCTCCATAATTGGCTCAAGTCCAAATGCAACTCCAACTGCAGGATAAACCCTATTCTCATCTTTTAGATATTTACCTATCATCTTATCCCATCTTCCACCACCAGCAATTGAAACTGGAAGAATAGATTCTTCTTTTAAGAAAACTTCAAAGATTGGGCCTGTATAATATCCAAGACCTCTTGCAAGGGAAGGAAGGAAAACATATTCTGTATTAAATTTATTTAGATAATTAAAAAGTTCAGTTAATTCTTTTATTCCATCTGTTTCTCCTATAACTTTTTTAATATTATTTAGCTTTTCTTGATTGTTTCCTTTAACTAAAAGAATATCAAGAATCTTATTTATCTTATCCTCTGATATTTCTTTTTCAAGAAGTTCTTTAGTTACTCCAACTCTACCAACCTTCTTTAGCTTATCAATTGTAATAATTGTTGTTGTTTGATAATCTTCTGGAATTTCTACAAAACTTAGAATATCTGAAAGAAGTTTTCTTGAAGAAACTTCTATGTTTACATCAAGCTTAAGTTCTTTAAACACATCTGAGACAAGAGCTAGTATTTCTGCATCTGCAATCATTCCGCTTGCACCAACAGTGTCCACATCACACTGGTAGAACTCTCTATATCTCCCTGCTTTTATAGGTCCATCACGAAAAACAGGGCCTATCTGATATCTTTTAAATGGTAATCTAGTTTGAGGGTTCATTCCTATGTATCTTGCTAGAGCAAATGTAAACTCATATCTTAACCCCAAATCTCTATCTCCTTGGTCTTTAAATCTATATATTTCAGAGATAGCATCGCTAGCTTCTCCAGCTCCAAACTTAGCTTCCAAGATATCTAATCTTTCAACAGTTGGAGTCTCAAGAGGAGAGAAAGCATATATTTCAAAAACATTCTTTATCTTTGCAATAACATAATCTCTAAGTATTTTTTCAGCAGGAGAGAAATCTCTAAATCCTTTAGCTAAATCAAGTTCAAAATCTTTTTCCATAATTTAATTCATCTCTTTTATCTTATTTATTTAGGTTATAAAAACAATTAAAAACCATTGTTTTAAGGGTCCGAACCGGGATTCGAACCCGGGTCCTAAGATCCACAGTCTTAGATGCTAACCACTACACAACTCGGACCATTAGTATTAACTATTTAATTTGTTATTACCACCTTATCATTATCTACTCTGATAGATACGTTATCAAAGAAACCTAACGATTTTCTAACAGAAGATGGTATTGTTATTCTATTCTTGGAATCAACAACGATGGGCTAATCTATAATTAGTTGATATAATTAACTTAGAATTAATTAAATCAAAATCGTAACTTAAACTAGAGTTATCTTTAAACAAGTTAATTATTTGTTTTGATAATCTAATTCTTCCTTTATCATCAATCTTTGTTTGTTCCATAAATTAAATTCACTCCTTTTTATTGGAATTATAAATAATTTATGAAACAAAGGTTTTAAAAGAATTGGTGGGAAATAAATTAACCAAAGAATATTGGTCTTTGGCTAATTAACTTTGATACTGGTAGTGAACGATATGGCATACCATTACAAATTTTTTTTATTTCCTTTTCTAATTCTTCTTTTCCCATTTCTTTTTTAATTCCGTTTTCTCTTACGTTTACCATATATTTTCCAGAAGATATTTCTTTATCTCCAATCACAATAACATACGGCACCCACTCCTTGCTTGCTTTAACAATTTTCTTTCCAAGACTATCCTCACTATCATCCAAATCATATCTAATCCCTTCTAAATGAATAGATTTGCAATAATCAACTTGAGCTTGAGACACAGGTATGATTCTAACTTGAGAAGGGCATAACCAAAGTGGTAACACTGGTTTTTCTTTTTTTAAGGATTCTTCAAATATTGAATACATCCATCTTTCAATACTTCCAATACTTGAATGGCAGATAATACATCCTTTCTTGCTACCATCATTATCCACATAGTTAATTCCATATATTCCTGCATCTTTAATATCCAATTGAACAGATGATAGTTGCAAGTTACCTCCAACACTATCTATTCCTTGGAATTCATGCTTAACAACCCAATAGTGCTTCATATCAGATAATAGTTCTATGAAAGCTGGCTTATTAGAATATTTAACTAATTCTAATATCTTGTTTTTATGCTCGTTATAAAAGCTTTCAACAACTCTAAAGACAATAGCATATTTTACTCCTACTTCATTAGCAAGATCTGAATAATTTCTATAAAGATTTTGATATTCGTCCCATCCTTCTTCTACATCCTTACAAAAACTATGAATGTCTGGCATATGAAATGATCTTAGTCTCTTAAGTCCAGATAGTTCACCATGCTTTTCATACCTAAAGCTTTTTGAAAACTCATAAACTCTTATTGGAAGCATTTTATAACTAAAGTTTGCATCTTGCATAATCTTAAATAAACCAAAATCTCCTGCAAATCTTAAGATATATTTTTCATTATCATTATCAGGCACCTTTACAATATAATGTCTCTCATGAAATGATCCAGCTTGCTCTTGAATTTCTTTATCATTCCAGTTATATATTATTGGAGAATCAATTTGTAAAGATTTCAATCTATTTACTGCAATCTCATATGCCCAATCTTTTAATAAATCAAAAATCAACTTTCCTTTTGGATACATTCTAAAATGCCCAGAATCACTTGAAGATTCATAATCAACTAATTCATGTTGTTGCATCATTTTAATTGAAGGTGGGTGCTTCTCTAGGTTGTCCCTTTATTTCCTCTGATAAAATATATGCTTTAAGTTCAGGATTATTAATCTTTGCTAGATCTTCTTTATTATCTTTATTAAATTCCATCTCTGACCCATCAGGACTTAAAATAATTGATTTATGCATTACACTTTTATTTATTTCATCTCTATTTTTTATTGAATTCATAATTTATCTCTCCTTAATTTTTATTTTCTTGTTTTTTTTGTTTATTTATATAAAATATATTGATATCTAATCTTTATAATATTAGATTAGGTAACTTACTTCTCATTTTAGGATTATTTACAAAAATAAAGATTACCAGTCTCTTAATGAAAATAATTATTTCTAATGGTAAGATAGGCCTTTAGAAATGAACTAGAGAAGTAATATTTAATTGGTTGTGGTGATACTTAAAGAAACAGATATGAGTTTATTTATTTTATTATTAATTTTAAATCTCATTTTATATCACCTTTAGTTTATACTAATATTATGTAAAGATTAGTTTTTAAATATTATGAACTTGAACTGTCCAAGATATATAACAAACTCTATTTTAAATACTCTAAAAATTCTTCTTTTGTAAGCTTAGAAACTTTAATAATCTGTAAAACAGTTCCAATCTTTAAAACTTTGTGATTTGGAACAACAATTAAATCCCCTTCTTGATTTTTAAGAATAATATGACTGCCTTTTTG
Source organism: archaeon (assembly GCA_037147375.1). Taxonomy (GTDB): domain Archaea; phylum Iainarchaeota; class Iainarchaeia; order Iainarchaeales; family CSSED10-239; genus JBAWVI01. The sequence goes on from JBAWVI010000017.1 coordinate 10,115, forward strand.
TCTAATTATATGATAATCTAATTTATTTAATACAAAAAGTATATCCTTTACAGATATATTCTTTAATTCAGACATTAATAGGCACTTCTGTTTGTTCTAAATAAACTGAAGATAACAATTCTTTTAATTTTTCTTTATCAATTTCATTGATGTACAAATCTATAGCTTCTGTAATGTTTTGCATTGCTTCTTCTTTAGTATCGCCTTGTGATATACATCCTGGTAATTGAGGAACATAAACTGTATATCCACCTTCTATCTGTTTTTCAAAAATTACATCTATCTTCATAACATCACACATATAATAGGTATAGATAGTTATTAAATTATATCCATTAAACTATTTTTGTAAATTTTCAAGTATTTCTTTCATTCTTTCTATTGTTTTTATACTTTCTTTTCCTTGCTTGTATCTCTTTAGATACTTCTTGTATCTTGTTTTTACTTCTTTAATTCCTGCTTCTCTAATTACCTTATCATTTGTAATTGCTTTCTTAACTATGTTTATTCCCATGTCCGTTGGAGACTTATAGTTTCGCATAGAATTATTCTTTGAAACAATCTTTGAAATAAGTTTACTTAAGATTTTGTAATTTTCAATATCTCTATTATAATTAATTGCACTTATTCCATATGCACGTTTATGATATGGATCAACCATATTAATATCTTGAATATCAGCAGTTGCTGCTTCATAAGCAACATTAACTGGATGCTTAAGAGGAAGATTCCAAATTGGAAATGTTTCAAACTTAAAATATCCTGAATTAATATTATGTTTAGTATCTAAGAATACTTGAGATAAGCACACACCCATTTTTCCTGCATTTGAAAAAGCTCCAGTAACAATTATTATTTTTCTTTCAAGCTTAATATATGGTTGCTTATTGTATCCATCTTTACCAAGTATTTCTTTTAAATCTTCTGGATAGTTTTTTATTGGAGTACCTTCATAAACCTTAAAACCTTCTTTTTCTAAAAGTTTTTTGAAAGCTTTAATCTTATTTTGGTTTTCAACTCTTGTTATCATTACTCCAGCAATCTTAAACCCTCTTTTTCTTAACTCTTTAATTTCTTCTAAAAATAAGTTTTGCATTTCTTTATTACTATTATAATCCTTAATTGCAGAGAAAAGATATTTATAATATATACAATAAATTACTTCTGAATTATCTTTAATTTTTTCAAGAATCTTCATCTTATTATCTTTATGATATCCAGGAAGAACACGAGATGCATGATAGTCTTTTAGAATGTGCCCACCAACTTCTAGATAAACTCTATCAAACTTATTTGCACGTTCGTTAATTACATTAACTTCAAGCTCAATGTACTTTTTAGAATCAAATCCAATCATAATTTATCACTGCATAAGTTTATGATATAACAATAAGTAGGTTAGATTTAAAAAGAAAATGGTTTACTAAAAACGTCCAAGAAATATAGCAGATATTTAAAAAAAGAAAATGTTCGGGAAAGAACATCTTTCCCTAAAAAGCATTTATTTGGTTATTCAAAAAAACTTATAACATCTTTTTGAATTCTTTTCCAGACTTGAAAGCAACCTTCTTTCCTGCTGCTATCTTTAATGCCTTACCTGTTTGTGGGTTTCTTCCAACTCTTGCTTTTGTCTTTCTAACTATGAAAGTTCCAAAACCAATTAACTGAAGTTTTCCTTTAGTCTTAACTATTGTCTTGATTGAATCAAGTGTTAAGTCAACTACTCTTTTAATTTCAGCCTTTGAGTACTTTGGTAATTTCTTACCCATTGTTGCTATTAAAAATTCTTTATTCATTTTATTTTCCCCCTTATAGTTTTTTTATATGAATAAAATATATATATTAAAATATATATCTAATAGTTTTTAAATAGATATGTTGATTTCTTCAGGTAAAATCAAGGCTTAAGAGGATATTAGATAAAAATAAGTATGGACCTATCGGGATTTGAACCCGAGTCGCAAGCTCCGCAAGCTTACATGCTATCCAGGCTACACCATAGATCCAAGCTATAAATATTAAGAAACAAGATGTTTATAAAGATTATTAAATGCTTAAAACATAAAAGAAAAGCTTATTCTCTTGAAAGAATATAATTATTTCCCACCAAGCTTTGCAGTTCCCCAAGTTAATACAGACATCATTCCAAATCCAAGGAATAAATATACCATCATTAAGCTTGATGTTACGTACAAATACTTCCATACTAAAAAATAGATAAGTACGAGTGTAATAATATAGGTGAGTACCCCACCACCAATTGCGTTTTCAACAGTTTCATATATGAAAAAACACACTATAAATGCAACAATATAACGTGCTAATGGAAATGCAGCCATAACAAGTGGAACAACGAGGACTGCACAGATAATAACTATTACAATTTTTAAAAGAAGAGATTGAATCTTAAATAATCCAAATATAAAACCCTTATCATCCATTCTTTTTTCCTCAAAATATTTAATTTATTATTTCTTTACTTGTTATTTATTTAATGCCCTGGCATGAACGGCATACGTGGTCTATGTCCACCATGACTTTTATGAGCAAGATGTTGTTGATGTTCAATATGTTCACTTGCATGCAATTCATCCTTCATTTGCATTGCTTCTTCTCCACCACCATGACCCATAGTAACAAAGAACATATCAACTAATACTGATGTGATACCAATAGTTAGTATAACATATACTAAATACGTAGCTCTAAAAAATGGCCACCATAAGAAAACCATACCAATAATAGCTATAGATATAAATAAAAGTGATAATGTATTATGAGTAATCTTTTGTCTAACAAAAGCTATAACAGTTAAGACAAAGAATATCTTAATTACAAAATCAAAATCTGTTAGAAAATTTAATATAAATATATCCATAATTATCTGATATTATATTAAAACAAAAGATATAAAAAGAGTTGGGAAAGGGAAACTATTCAATAGGCACATTCCCTTCTGTACAATCATCTTTGTAAGTTCCAGCATTAGCAATTATCTCAGTAATCCTACTACCATTAATATCTACTTTATCTGAAACCCATTTAATATATGTTGAATTTGCTCCATTATAAACACAAGCATTTCCGTTTTCAATTTCTTTGAAAAGATCTTGTAT
>JBAWVI010000018.1:0-12846 GCA_037147375.1 archaeon
GAGAGCATCAGTTATTTATGAAGAAACAATAGATGCCACAGCTAAGTTTTTTAATTGCAAACGAGAAGAAGTAATATTTACAAATAATTCCACTGATTCAATTAATATGGTTTCTCAATCTTTACTTTTATCAAACTATTTTAAGAAAGGAGATGAAATTCTTCTAACGGTTATGGAGCATCATGCAAACTTAGTTCCTTGGCAGGTTCTTTCTCAAAGGTTAGGACTTAAGCTTAAGTTCATTGAAATTAAAAAGGATTTTACTCTTGATTATGAAGATTTTAGAAATAAGTTATCTAAGAAAACTAAGTTTGTTGCAGTAACACATATTTCAAACACAATTGCAACTAAAAATAACATAGACTTAATAATTAAAGAAGCACATGAGTTTGGATCTCTTGTTTTTATAGATGGTTCACAGAGTGCACCACATGAAAAACAAGATTTTAAGAAGATGAATGCAGATTTCTTTGTGTGCACCATGCATAAAATGCTAGGGCCTACAGGAATTGGTATCTTACTTGCAAAAGAACCTCTTCTCAAGAAACTATCTCCAACAAGATTTGGAGGAGACATGGTTTCAAAGGTTACTTTACAAAAATCTGAGTGGAATACACTTCCTTACAAGTTCATGGCAGGAACTCCAAATATTTCTGGTGTTTTTGGAACTAAATCAGCTCTTGAATATTTAACAAAGGTTGGTCTTGATAATATTCATAAACATGATAAAGAACTTCTTTCATATGCTCTGAAAAGAACAAAAGAAATTGATAACCTCGCACTATATAATCCAGGAGATTCAAACAAGCAAGGATCTATTCTTCTTTTCTCTCTTAAGGGAATAGCATGTACTGATTTATCAGCTCTTCTAGACGATATGTCAGGAATAGCAACAAGAGCAGGAATGCATTGTGCAGAGCCAATAGTTTCAAGATTTAGTAAAGAAGGTTTAACAAGAGCTTCCTTCTATCTTTATAACACAAAAGAAGAAGTAGATATCTTCATAGATTCATTAAAGAAGGTAGATAAGATAGTAAATAAGAAATAAGCACTCTTTTTAAATATTTAATCTCCTTTCTTTACTCATAAATATATTTATAAATATATTTAAGTATATTTCTATATATAATATATATAGACAAACTAGATTATATTTCTATTTATAAAAACGTGATAATAAATGGTTGAACAAGATAAAAAAGAAGAAACTAAGCTTAAAGATAATGGTAAGGATGGAATAGACGCAGATGTTCTTTTCACTGAATTTAAAGAACACTCAGTTGCAGATTTCTTTAAAAAAAATAGACAAATGCTTGGACTTTACGGTAAGCAAAGAACTTTAACAACAATTGTTCATGAACTTGTAACAAATTCTTTAGATGCTTGTGAAGAAGCAGGTATTCTTCCTGATATAGAGGTTAAAATCTCAGAGATAGGAGATGAATACTATGAGATAGGTGTTATTGATAATGGTCCAGGAATACCTGAAGAAAAAATAGGGTCTGCATTAGGTAAACTTTTAGCAGGAACTAAGTTTCATAGACTTGTTCAAACAAGAGGTCAACAAGGAATAGGAGTTTCAGGAATTATTCTTTTCTCACAAATAACAACAGGAAAACCAACTAAAGTAATTTCAGGAACAAACAATGGAAAAACAGTTTCTCTTGAAATCTCAATAGACTCAAAAACAAATTCTCCAAAGATTACAGATAAGCATTATTTAGAAAAAAAGTTCAGAGGAACAGCAATTAGATCTAAGTTTAAAGAAATACAATATAAGAAAGGGCAATCTTCAGTTGATGAATATTTAAGAAGAACCGCAATTTCAAATCCACATGCAACAATTAAGTTTGAAGATCCTTTCCAAGAAATTACTGAATATAAAAGATCAGTTAAGGTTATGCCAAAAATACCAACTCAAGTTAAACCACACCCTAGAGGAGTAACTGTTGATGAAATGGTTTCTTTAGCAAGATACACACAAGCAAGAAAGGTTTCAAGTTATTTAATGCAAACATTTGATAGATTTGGACAAACTGCAGTTGATAATGTTGAAAAATTAATTCATTTTGATATTAATAAAGATCCAAAAAAATTAACTTGGGAAGAAGCTGAAGAGATAGTTCATGCAATTAAAGAAACTAAGTTCATTGCACCAAACACAGATAACCTAGTTCCAATCGGAGAAGAGTTTATTGAAAAATCTCTTAAGTCAATTGTTAACCCTGAATTTTGTTTTGTTTATACAAGAAAACCATCTGTTTACAAAGGTGGATATGCATTTCAAGTTGAAGTTGGACTTGCTTATGGTGGAAACGCAGGAAGATTAATTTCAATTGAAGCTCCTGAGAAACCAAAGAATGCAAAACCAAAGAAAGATAAAAACGGTAAAATAATAATTGAAGAAGAAGAAAAACCAAAAGAAATTAGAGCATCAGAAGTAATTAGGTATGCAAATAAAGCTCCTCTTTTGTTTGATGCTGGTGGATGTGCAATCACAAAGACTGTAGATTCAATAGATTGGAGAAGATATGGTATTCAAAACTTTGATACAAGTCCTTCAACTGTTTTTGTTAACTTAATCTCAGTTCATATTCCATACACAAGTGCAGGAAAATCCGCAATTGCAGATGAAGAAGAAATTTTAACAGAAACAAAACTTGCTCTTCAAGATGTTGCAAGAAGACTTGGAACATATATTATTCAAAAGAGAAGAGAAGAAGATAAGAAAGAAAAAAGAAAAGTATTTGCAAAGTATGCTCCTGAGGTTGTTAAGGCATTAGTTCACACAACTGGTGCTGATGGTAAAATGTTACAGAAAAACTTGGACAAAATGGTTCTTGAAAAGCTTAAGATGGATGATGAGGCTGAAGCAAGAGGAGAAAAGATCCAAGATGATTATTCTGAAGATAAATTATCAAGTGATGATGAATAGATATTTAGAAGTTGATTAATATGGTTGAAAAAAAAGATAAGAAAGAAGTGCATAAGCAGAAGCTTGAAAAGTACGAGGTTGAAACAAGTAAGGAGATTGCTGATAAACTTCAAAACATAGCAACAAACATTGTTCACCAAATTGAGCATAATCATTCTCCAACCTTTTCAACAAGAGTTAGAGGATTATCAAATGTATACTTTGATGAAAAGGAAGGGTATATTCAATTAGGAGATAAAACAGTTACTCGTCCTTTCCTAAACCTTGGTGCTGCAAGAAAGTTTATGCAAACAATGATTGTTAATGATAAATGTTGTGAATACTTAAAGCATGATAAGACTGCATCAATCAGAGAAATTTATTACGAACTTAAACACACTGTTGAAAACACAAAAGAAAACACATTTGATGCACAAGAAGAATCAAATGATGTTATAGTTGATTTAGAACATTCAGTAAATACAATTAGAGAAAAGCTTGGGCTTCATGCTGAACCTCGTGGTTCTTTATATGGAGATATTACTTTAAAAGATTTAAAACACAATAATGATGTTTTCAATTGTAATTCATTAGGACGTGGTGGATGGTCAATCATGTCGAGAATTGAGCCTGAGGAAGTTGAAATTGTTGATGTTCAAGCAGAAATGGTTTTAGTTATTGAAACTGCTGCAATGTATAATAGATTAATTGAAGAAAGATATGCACACAAGCATAAAGCTATTCTTGTAGGAACTTCTGGACAAGCAGCAAGAGGAGCAAGAAGATTAATACATAGACTTCATTATGAATTTAAACTTCCAGTTGTTGTTTTTACTGATGGAGATCCTTATGGTTGGTACATTTATTCAGTTTTAAAAAGTGGATCAATGGCACTTGCAGCTCACTCAAAATATCTCGCAGTACCTGATGCTAAGTATGTTGGAATGACATTAACTGATGTTGAAACATACGGACTTCAAAACGTAACTGAAAAGATGAAAGATGGAGATGTAAAGAGAGCAAAAGAAATGCTTGATTATCAATGGTTCAAGTCAAAAGAATGGCAAGAACAATTAAAGATTGCAATAGATAAGAAGATAAGAATTGAGCAACAGGCTCTTGCAAACAAATCACTTGATTTCGTTGCAAAGAAATATCTTCCAGAAAAAATAGAAAATAAGATATTCTTAGATTAAGTTCTAAGAATATAATCTTTCTTATTTAAAATAATCTATTCTACTTTTTTGTCTATATGATGCTCTAGTTACTTCTGCTTTTATATTTTCAAGAAACTTAGCTAGTTCTCCTAAATTTTTTGAGCCTTCTCCTTTAGCATCTAGTGTTCTCTTAATTTCTCTGACTAAGCTACTTGTATATTCTTTTTCTATCTTTTGAAAATAAGTAGCATTATGTACTTTTGAATTTTGGATTATATTATTTATTTCTTTATTTAGTTCTGTAATTCTTTTTAAGTGTGTTCCTTTAAATCTATCAAGAGGAATTCTAATTCCAAGTTCGTTTATTAATCGTTGTATAAGTTCTTCTCTTTTTCCTAAATTTGCTTCAAAAATTTCACCAGCAATTGCGTATCTCGTCTTATTATTCTCTAACATCTTTCTTTCCTTTATTTTTTCTGAAAGCTTATCTTTTAAGTCATATTTAATTGCAAGCGATGCTTTCTTAGATTCTTTATTTAGGGTAGCTTTTTCTTTTTGCAATCTTTCAAGTAATTGCATTTTTGGTTTATAATTTGGTTTTCCTGGCATAATTAATTCCTCCAATATTTTAATTATTATTTTTTCCTATTTCTTTGTCTTTCAATAGCCTTAATCAATTCTTGTTTAAATTTAAGTGTATATTCTTTTAATTCAAGTATTTTTTTATTTACTTCCTTAATATCTGCAAGAGATGAATAATCAAATTCATACATTAAATTATTGACCTTTGGTCTTAATTCCTTTGTAAACTCTTCATATACTTTTTTAAAGTAAGGTCCCTCTGTATTTTCTATTGTTTCATTTATTTTTTGGATAAATCCTTTTATTGCAATTAATTCAATTCTACTTTGGTTCTTTTCAGGTAATCTTTTTAGAAGTTGATCAATCCACTCTATTTTTATGATTTGTTCGTGTTGTATTGTTCTTAATCTATGTTTTTCTTTATAAGTTCTTAATTTTTGTTTTTCTTCTAATTTTTTATTATTTTCAACTAATTTTTTTTTATTTTGTGTTTTAATTAAAAAAGAATTATTACTATTCAGTTTAGATTCTTTTTCTAATCTTGATATTATTGGTATTTTTTTAAGTTGCATAAAAGATTCTAATTTAATTTATATATATTATATCTATTAACAAATATCTTCTTTAAAGATATATTTTTAAATAGATTTACTCAAATATTAGATCTTAGACAATTATGATTTACAACAGCTTGTTTTTTTTGTTGTTCTTATTAATTCTATTTTTAAATCTTTACTCATACTATTATATAACTAAATTAAATAATGTGCATGAGGTTTTAAGTGATTAAATATGGTACCTGAATTATTATCTTTATTTGTTTTATTCTTTGTAATCTTAGATCCGTTACAAAGTTTCGCATTCTTCTTTGTTAGAACAAATGCTTTAACTAAAAAAGAAAGAGTAAATATCGCTCTTCTTGCAACAGGAATTGCAATAGTTATATTATATGCATTTCTTTTCTTTGGAAAAGGAGTACTTGATTTATTTAATACAAACATAGATAGTTTTAGAATAGCTGGTGGTATCTTACTTGCACTTTTAGGAATTACAATGTGTGGTTATTTAAAAAGTAATGATGATGATAAGGATAATGCAAAGGATTCACACACAACAATAGCAACTGTTATTGCAACCCCTCTTCTTTCTGGACCAGCAGCAATAACTGCAACAATCATCTCGGTTGTTGATCATGGAAGATTATTAACTGGAATTGCTATAGGTCTTGTATTACTTTTAACTTTTGGATTATTACTTTTATCTGTTGTGTTTAATAAAATACTTAATAAAAGTAAGGTTGCAATCAAGGTAATGACCACAATCTTAGGATTAATTACTCTTGCATGGGGTATTGATTTCATATTAACTGGACTTCACTTTGTTGTATAAAGTGAATGGTTCCATTTCTTTAATTTTAAAGGATTGATTATGGGTATAGACTTTATAAATTTATTAGTTTTATTTTTTGTAATAATCGATCCAATCAAAAGTTTTATTTATTTCTTTGTTAAAACAAACACTTTAACAAAACTTGAAAGAAGAAAGATTGCATTTCTTTCAATAGGTATTGCTATTGCTCTTCTTTATGTTTTTCTTTTCTTTGGAGCACAGGTTCTTGAAGTTCTAAACATAAACATAAATGTATTTAGAATTGCAGGAGGTATTCTTTTAGGTTTATCTGGAGCTGCAATGTGTGGAGTTTACCTTTCAAAACCAACAACGAAAGAAGAAGCAAAAGAAGACGAAAATCTAACAACCGCAATTGTGATTGCAACTCCTCTTCTAACAGGCCCTGCAGCAATAACTACAGTAATTATCTCTGTTGTTGATAATGGTTTACTTATGACTGGTCTTGCAACAGCACTAATATTTGCATTAACTTTAGTTCTTTTCTTATCATCGACTTTCTTTACAAAAATATTTAATAGAAGTAAAGTAACCTTGAGAGTAATATCTACAATCCTTGGGCTTATAACCTTTGCAAATGGAATTAAGTTTATAATGGTTGGGCTTCACGTGATTGTATAATTTAAATTTTGATTTTTAATGTTTCTTACTTACTTTTTGCTTGTTCCTTTATTTTTTGTAATAATTGATCCTATAAGATCATTTGTTTATTTTTTTCTACATACAAATAAATTAAATAAATTAGAAAGAAAGAAGATTGGATTTCTTGCAATTATTATTGCTAGTTTAATTTTAATTATATTTGTTATTCTTGGTGAATCTTTTCTTGAATTAATACACATAAACATAAACGTTTTCAGAATTGCAGGAGGAATAATGGTTTCATTATTGGGTTTAAATATAATTGGAATTGTAAATAGACAAGCAAGTCAATATAAGTTAAATGATGATGTATCAATTGCAACTGTAATTGCAAGTCCTCTTATTGCTGGTCCAGCAGCAATAACAACAACAATAATTTCTGTTGTAGATTATGGAAAAATAGTAACATTAATCTCTATTCTTACTGTAATAATTATTGTTCTAATATTATTTTTAATTTCAATAAGATTTAGTAAGATATTTGATAACAGTATAATTTTATTTAAAATAAGTTCAATAATTTTAGGATTAATTACTTTTTCAAATGGAATAAAGTTTATAATGATTGGGCTTCATGTAATAACTTAAAAAGAAGGTTATTATTCTATTTTAATATGCCGTGCATTTATTTTTAATGCGTCAATCAGACTCTTTTCAAATTCAGTATTAAATGTATCAATTAAATTCATAGTTTCATGAAATTTTTTTGTTTCAAATCCATTTTTTATAATTTTAATTAATTCAGAAGTATATGCAGCCTGTATTTTTTGAGTGTATTTTTGAGGGACGCTTCCTCTATATCCAGTAAGGAAGTGTAAATTATTACTCTCCATATCATCAAAGTGAATATACATTTCCTTAATTTTGTCTGATATTGCATTTTTTCTATCATAATCGATTTTTATCTTCTGCTCTTCCATCGCTCTAACCATCTCTCTAAAAAAATGGTCACGCCATTTTAATGCAATCTTTTTGTTATTGTACAGTTTATCTTCTACTGTGTTCCCTTTATATTTTAGCTTTTCTTTAATAAATTCGCTAGCAACCTTTTCAGTTATATATCTTTTGGTAGTGTTTGCAGATTTTTTTTCTAATTTTAGTCTTTCAATAATTGGTAATTTTTTTGCAGGCATAGTTTTCTCTCCAGTTATTATCCAAATATAATAAATATATTGTCTGTAATTAACTTTATAAAGCTAATTATTTAAGATTGCTAATTTTTTCTTTCAAGAGAAGTTCTTTCCATTCTTTATCAACATATTCTTGTATTTTCTTAATCTCTGCTTTATTTTTAAGAACTGCATTAAACTTAGTTTGGGTTTTTAAAAAGTTTTCAACTGGTTCTCTTTTTTCTGGTTTATAATTAATCTTATATTTCCCATCTTCATATTCATATAAAGGATACGAATTTGTTTCAATTGCAAGCTTACTAATAGATATTGTTTGATCACTTGGTGCTTTCATGTTTGTTGGGCAAGCAGCAAATGCAATTAATACACTTGGTCCTTTCTTTTCAAATGCTTTCTTAACTTTATCGTGCATATCTCCAAGATCAGCAGGATTAATTGTAGCAACATAAGGGATATTGTGAGCAATAGCAATCTTTGCTAAATCCTTTTGAAATTCTTTCTTACCATCTACAATTTTTCCAGATGGAGTTGTTGATGTTGATGCCCCCATTGGAGTTGCAGACGATCTTTGGTTACCAGTGTTATGAACAACTATACCATCAGCAATGAAGTTATGTTCTCCTTCAACTCTTAAATCAAGAGTTGGTTCTTTTCCAACGAACTTAATACTTTTAATAATTTCAACATCAAAGTTCTTATTTCCAATTAATAATTTTTGATATTTATATTGAGATGGATATTTATCTATATTCCAAGAATCTTTCTCACTAAAGCAAATACTATAATATTCACTATCTCTTAATAATTCTCTATACACTACTTTAGTTCCTTTAAGCTTCTTTTGAGTTGTAATCTTTCCAACTCTATAATCTAATGTTTGTAATAATAATCTTAATTTTATAATTAGATCTTTACTTGCAGATACATATCTACAACTATCCTTAATTTTTTTATAAATATATCCATCAGATAACATTAATCCTTTAATGAATGCTTTCTTTTCTTTATCTGGAATTGTAAATATCCATGAAGGCAATGTTTTTGTTTTTGCACCTTTATTGAATCCAAGAGAATTAATGAAATTTGCAAGATTGATTGAATTTGAATAAACATAAACTTTATCTGTTCTTATAGCTTTATGTTTAAATGTGTTTTGTAATATTCTAATTAATTCTTTTCTACCTTCTGTTTTTTCAGGAAGAGCAAACCCAACCTCTCCTTTTTGTTCTCTAATCCAACCATCTCCAACCCAAAGACCTAAAAATAACATTAAATCATCATTTGATTTGCTTGGTATTGAGATTTCATTTAGATTATTTGCTTTGTTTTTCCCTTTTTGTGCTAATTTTATTTTGTTAAATGAATATGATTTATCTCCTTCTAATTTTTTAAGGGTTATAACTTGATCTCCTTTCTTCAAATCTTCGAGTGTTTTCCAGATTAATTCATTTTCTTTTCCTCTTCCATTTCTGTTTACAATTAAGAAAGGATGGTTTGTTGTTGCTTTGATATTGTGATGGAATGTTTCAATTTCATAAACTGGTTTTGTTCCATTATCAAATACTCCGCTACATTTCTTTAATACAAGTTTATGTGTCTTTTGATCAAATGCATAAACTATTTCTCCAGTTTTAACTTCTGTTATTTTCTTTAATCCATCTTTAGTAAATATAAGCGAATCTTTACTTAAGCAATTCATATATCCTTCATTATCATAACAAATATAAACGAAATTATGTCCCCTTTCAAGAGCTCCAGATAATGATTGAAGTCCAATATCAAACGTTCCTCCATCTCCACCAAAAGCCATAAACTTAATATTTTCTTTAATTTTTCCTTTCTTCTTTTGTGCAAGGTATGCAGTTTCTACTCCTGAAATAGTTGCAGCAGCATTAGCAAATAATGAATGTATCCAAGGTACGTTCCAAGAAGTATATGGATAAATTGTTGTTGTAACTTCAGCGCAAGAGGTTGCACTTGCAACTAAAACATGGTCATCAGTTGCTGCAAGAGCTGTTCTTAAGATCACAGTTATTGGACATCCTGGACAAGTCCTATGACCAGAAACAATTTTTTTCTTTTCATGTATTTTTAAAGCTAATTCTTTTGCATTCATAATTTTTCACAATAGTTTATTTTTTCATTTTTGAATATGATTTTTTCATTTCATTTACAAAATGTAATACTAATTGATTGTAATGAGATCCAAGCATATTTGTTTCATCATCATGTGGTGCTGATTCCCATTCCCCTACCTTATCATCATAACTAATTTTTCTTTTTTGTTCAACTGATGGGTTAAATAAGATTGCATTAAGTTTTTCAAGTTCTTTTTCATCTAATCTTGGTAAATAATCTTTTTTTTTAAATGATTGAAACGAAGTATCATTACTCCAATTAAAACCAATTCTTTTAACATCTTCTCCATCTTTTTCTAGGATGCCCTTTATTGATTTTCTTTCAGGTAAATGAGAATCATCTTTTGCATATCCTGTAAGGCTTGCAGGCATTCTTGGAGCCCTAGATGAGTCTACAAATACAAACAAAGGATTATCAAGTTTTTGTCTATAATTTTGCATCATTTTTTTTAGTTTATTTTGCGCATCTAAAACTTCAAATATACTATTAGTAGATGGATATTCAATTAGTGTGCTTATTATTTTTTTATTATTTTCAATCGAACTTGTGTATATTACTCCTGTCCTTTTAATTCCAACTACAATAATTGGTCTTTTTGTTTGTTTGTTAAGTCTAGATACAAATGATTCAGTAATGTATGCTTCTCTTGCTAAAAATTTTGCATTAATAACTTCATAAGGACTAAATTTAAATTTATATCCTGGCATTCTATAAAATAAATGTTTTTGTGGAACTTCTTTAATTATCTCTACATTCCTTTCTTTTTTAGGAACTTCCTTTTTAGAAAATAATTTTTTAATAATCTTTAGTGGCATATCTTATCCTTTAAGTCCAATATATCTATTCTTTGGTGCTTTTCCAGCTGAAACATCAATTATTAATTTTTCAATATCCTTTTCATAAATATCTCTTCCACCAAGTCCAAATACATAACTATAAACTTCTGCATTTATTTTATTTCTTGCAAGAGTAATCATTATGTCTTTGTATACTGGAGGATAAGATCCTGGTCCTTCACTTCTTTCAAGAACAATAATCTTCTTTGCTTTCTTTAAAGCTTGCGCATAATCATCATATAAGAAAGGTCTATAAAGAATAGGTCTTAGTAATCCTACATTTCTTTTTTCTTTCCTAAGTTTATCAATAACATCTTTTGTGGCTTCAGCAGTTGATGATAAAACAATAATTACAATTTCGGAGTTATTTGCAAAATAATCTTCATAAATATTAATTTTTTTATTAAATAATTTATTAAATTCAATAGATATTTTTGAATAGTTTGATTTAACTTCAGCAAAAGCATTAAACATGTTTACTCTTATTTCAAAATAAGTATCTGGAAGAACAAGAGAACCAATTGATATCGGTTTCTTTGTGTCTAAGAGATTATATTCTGGTTTGTATTCTTTAATAAATTCTTTTACTTTTTTATTATCAAAAACCTCAACTCCAGTTACGTTGTGGCTTGTAATAAATCCATCTTGGCAAACCATAATTGGTAAGTTTACTGATTCTGCAAGTCTTAAGGAGAAAAGAGTCATTTCATAAGCTTCTTGTGCATTCTCACAATAAACTTGCATCCATCCTTGATCAAGACAAGACATAGAATCAGAATGATCACAATGTATGTTAATTGGAGCAGAGATTGCTCTATTTACTATTGGCATCAAGATAGGTAATCTAAATCCAGATGCTACACTTAAAACTTCATACATGTAAAGCAAGCCCTGAGATGAAGTTGCAGTTACTGCTCTAACTCCACAAGCCTGTGCTCCAACAACAGCAGAGAGAGCAGAATGTTCAGATTCAACTCTAATTATTTCTGTGTCTACTTCTCCATTAGCTTCATATCTTGCAAATGCTTCAATAATTGGAGTTTGAGGTGTGATCGGGTACATTGCCATAACTTCAGGATTAATTTGTTTTAAAGCAAAGGCAACTGCCTCTCCACCAGATAATGCAATTTTTTTATTCATAATTTATTCCTCAACCATCTTTATGCACTTAACAGGACACACCTCTGCACATATCCCACAACCTTTACAATAATCTAAATCAGTTTTTGCTCTTTTTATTTGTCCCTTCTTAACTTCTGCTAAGATGCAGTTTTCTGGACAGGAATTATAGCACATCATACACTGGATACATTTCTTTGAATCCCATTCAGGTTTCTTGTATCTCCAATTTCCTGTCTTGCTGTTTATGGATGTTCCTCCAGGAAGAACTCCACCAAGCATGTGCTTATTTTTAATTTTATCTTGCTTCATATTAATCTCATTTTTTAAAGTAATTATATCCTGCCTTAAGGCATTCTATGTTTGGTTTTACAAGTTGTTCTTTTCCTTTCTTTTTAAACTCATCTTCAATTGTTTTATTTACAATATCAAGCTTAATATCAAAAAGCTTACAGAGAACACCAAGAAGAACCATGTTTGGATTATTTTCTTTTGTTTTTTCAAGAGATATTTTAGTTCCAGAAATAAAATATGCTAGTTTATTCTTAATTTCTTTCTTTATCTCTTGTTTATCTGTGTTAACAATATAAATTGCATTATTATAATCTTTTGTTCCTGGAAGAGTTGTAAGAAGATTTGCATCAATAACTATAACACAATCAGGATTTATTATTGGTTCATGTATTCTTATCTTATGTTTTGAAATTCTAACAAATGCTTTAACTGGTGCTCCTCTTCTTTCAGGCCCATATTCAGGAAAAGCAAGAACATTATATCCTGCAAAAAGAAGAGATTCTCCTAAGATTTGAGCAAGCGTTTTAGCACCAAGTCCACCACGACCATAAATAATTACATTTAGATTATCTTTCATAAATATCACTGTATATATAATATATAGGATTAGTAAATAGATGTTTTTT
>JBAWVI010000019.1:0-12827 GCA_037147375.1 archaeon
CTTAAGATCACAAACAGGTGGACCAATTACTTGCTTATATCTTGGAAGAACTAAGGTTTCTGTTAAGATTATTAAATAACACTTAGTATCTCCTTCCTTATAGAAAATATCATTCTTTAAAACATTAAAATCCGAAAATTCAAGATGAGAGATTAATTTTTTTGCATTTTTTCTAACCTTTGACCAAACTACTTCCTTTAACATATCCTTAACATCAAATTGTATTATTGATAATTCAAAATTATCTAAAAGACCAACCATTTGATGATAGGTTATTTGTTTACTTGGTTTTTTAATAAATGATTCTTTGTTTGGATGTTGTAAGAAGCTTCTTGAAGCTGCAACAAACATAGATAATTGTTTATCTGAAACTGCACTTGCAACATTTCTATTTTGATCAACAGGATCAATTACAACAAGTGGATCATTAAATCTTGCAAGGTTTACTTCTTGATCTTTAACTAAAGTAAATTTAATTGGAGTTTCAAAGTTTGCTGCATGTGTTAAAAGCGTAATGAAATCACCATAAAATAAAATTAATAATTCACATAAATATCCTGAAAACCCAAATACTTCTGAGTCTGCTCCATAACAATCAATTGCTTTCATGAATTGTTTTAATAATCTAACTTCATCTTTTTGAATAGCTTTCATATTCTTTAAAACAAATAATAAATGAAGAGAAGTTCTATCAACTGCTGAGATTATATCTTCTCCTGGTGCTATCTTGTAAGCTGGAACAATTTCAACCTTATAATTATCAATTACTCCTCTTATGTATGGGTGCTCTGAGTATGCTTTTTCCCAGAAATACCCTTTAAACACTGCTTGACCTATTGCAAGTCCCTCTTCAACAAACTCTTCTCTTTTCATGTCCTTTGGGTATAAAACAAATATATCAAAATCTTTTGTGTTTGCTAAGTTTGTTCCTTTTCCAAAAGAACCAGCAACAATTGCTGATAAGTGTTTACCAGGCATTTTACTAATTTTATGAATAATTGAATTAACAAATTCCTCTTCATCTGCAACTTGTTTGCTTAAAGGTTTAATTTCTCTTAATATATCTCTACGAGCTAACTTGTAATCTTCAAGCTTAGATTTATCTATGTTTAATTGAGTCATACTTATCTTATTAATATAGTAACATTAATAATATAAACCTAATCTAATGCATTATATCTATGATTAAAGATGTCTTGTTTAAGGAACTTAAGAAGATTAAGATTAAAGATAAAAGGATTGCAATTCAGATTCCTGAAGGATTAAAGCAATATTCAACAGAGATACTTGATTATTTTAAGGATAATAATCCTGTTCTTTTTGTGGATCCTTGTTATGGTGCATGCGATACCAAGGATAAAGAAGCAAAGAAGATGGGTTCTACTCTTTTGATTCATTTTGGGCATGAGGAAATGGGATCTCAAATTATTAAGACATTATATATTCCTTTAAAATATGAAATTAAAAATTCAGAAGTTAGATATATTATTGATGGTATTAAAAAACTTAAATTTAAAAAAATTAATTTAGTTACAACTACTCAGTATCTTGATGCAATATCTGGAATCAAGCAAGAGCTTGCAAAAAATAAAATAATTGTTTGTAAGGGAAAAGAAACAAATAGAGTTAAGGAAAACATGGTACTTGGGTGCGATGCATCCACAATTATTGATAAGACTTCCCCTATTGTGTTTATTGGAGATGGAGCATTCCACGTAAATAATCTTGCATTTCTTTATTCAACTCAAAAAATATTTGCAATAAGTCCAATACTTAAGGAAACAAAAGAAATTAAAATAAATGATGAGTTTATTAGGAAAAGATATGCAATGGTTGGAATTGCAAGAACAAAAACAAAGTTTGGAATACTTGTGTCAAGTAAAGATGGACAAAAAAGATTAGAGCTTGCATATGAAATTAAAAAATATCTTGAGAAAAATAAGAAACAAGCATATGTGCTTGTAAGTGACTACATTAAAGAAGATTATCTTGTAGGTGTAAATATTGAATGTTACATTAATACAGCTTGCCCTAGAATAACATATGATGATAGTTCCTCTTTTAGAAAACCAATCATTTCAGCAAGCGAAGGATTAACCTTATTTGATAAAGAAAAAGAAATAAAGATTGATCAAATAAACTAATTTAAATATTTTGATCAATGTTTGTGTCTATTGGAATATTTGTATCTTGCGGGATATTTGCATCAATTGGGATGTTTGCATCAACAGGGGCATTTGCATCAACTTGTGTGTTTGCATCAATTGAATTAATATCGCTATTCATGTTTATCTTAAAATTATTTATTGAATCTTCAATTGCTGCTATATCCTTAAATAATAAACCAGTTGTTAAGGTTACTGCTCTTTGAAGCTCATCTTTTGTTTTTGTTTGAATGTAAATATATCTTTGACCAATATTTGCATTAACAATTACTGTTGATTCTTTTAAATTTTCTTTTGGAAAATCAATAATTATTTCTGTTATTCCTGAATTTAATAAAGCAGAACATTCTTCTTTTGTAAGTTCCTTATTTTCATAATAGTTACCAAGATTTGATTGACAACTTATAGTTCCTCTCTTTTCATCCATAACATTAACTATAATTGTTACGTTCTTGTTCTTATATGAAAGAACTGTTAAAAGATAAGTTAATTGCTGAGTTATTTGACTTAGGTTATTCATATCTTCTGGAAGAACATTTAAAACAAGATAAATGTTTTGATCCTTTGATAAACTCTCCATAGCATCTGCTAAATAAAAGTCTCCTGATCTAAAAGTTATTCCACTTTCTTTATCTACAAAACCATACTTATTATTTTGTATAAATGTAAACACAAAGTAAGCAAGCACAAGAAGAATTAATATTACTATTACGTAAATAAAAATATTTTTTTTAACTTTCTTATCTTTTGCTTGTTGCTTAATTTCTTTTGCTGTTTGTATCTTTGCTTGTGAGATAACTTGTTCCATAAAATCACTTTTTTTATTTTAAATTTAATTTACTTTTTAATTCTTTGATATTCTTAACTTCGTTTGTTATTGTGTTAATCAATATATATTTTATACCCTTACTATTTAAAATTGTTTCAATATACTTAGTCTCTTCACAAAATAGATTTTCTTCTATTTTTATTTGGGAATAATTTCTTTCTTCATATCTTTTTCTAAGTAACTTAGGATCTGTATTGAGAAAAACTATTTTTTTAAATTGCATTAAATTGCTTTTAGACATCTCTCCCCACAAATGGCCTTCAAAGATCATGTTCTCATTCTTGTTCTTTCTGATGAACTTACTAAATTCTTTATTAAGTTTAGTAATATCAACTATGTATTCATTTTCTTTCTTACTTTCTTCACCAAGATTATTTAATTTAGAAAACTCTTTATCATTTACAACCTTAAATGAATATTCATGTCCAAGAATAAAAGATAGAGTGGACTTTCCAGTCCCTGGATAACCAGTAATTAAATAAAACATAGTTAATTATCTCTCTATAAATTTATCTAAGTCTTACACTTTCAAGATTTTGTATTGACATTGTATTAATATGGAACTTCTTTTGTATGAATTTACCAAACTCTGTACAAGAATCACCATGATTAATAAGTATGTCTTTTGGTTTTGGATGAAGTGTTGCTATATAGTTTAATAGTTCTTGTCTATATGAGTGACCAGAGAATGCATCTGCAGTTTCTATTCTCATATTTACGTTTAATGTTTTGGTTCTGTTGTTTGAATCAGCAATTGGCATTGATTTCATTCCTCTTTGTATCTTGTGTCCTAATGAGTTCTTTGCTTGATATCCAACGAATGCTAAGGTGTTGTTTGGATTATCTGCAAGCTCATAGAAATAACCAAGAGAGGGTCCACCAGTTAACATTCCTGATGAAGCAATGATTACTGCTCCCTTTGTGTTAAGAACTGCTTCTCTATTATTTTCTTCATTATCAACTGACTTGAATAACTTAGATTGGAATGGAGAATTATTTTGCAAGATTCTAGTTTTAATATTTTGCTTTAGGTATTCTGGATAAACTGTGTGTATTGCTGATGCTTCACGTGTCATTCCATCAATAAATACATTTTCTGTTTTTAGTTTACCATGTCTATAAAATTCTTCTAAAACAAGCATAACCTCTTGAGCACGACCAACAGAGAAAACAGGAATTAAAGTTATTCCTCCCTTATCAGTTGTTTCATTAATTAAATCAATTAAGTCTTGTTCAGATTTCATTCTTGATGGCATAATAAGTTTACCACCATAAGTTGATTCAACAATTAAAGTTTCAAGACGAGGATAACTTGCATCCATGTTATTGAAAAGTCTTGTGAATCCAAACTTAATATCTCCTGAATAAACTAAATTTAATTTTCCTTCACCTATGTGTAAATGAGCTGATGCTGAACCTAAGATGTGTGCTGAAGAATGGAAAGTTAATCTTATTCCTGGAGCAATGTCTGTTACTTCTCTAAAGTTTCTTGTAACACAATGCTTGATTGTTTCTTTAACATCTTCTTCATCATATAATGGTTCACGTCCACTTTTTACAGATACATCAATTGCATCAAATAATAATAAAGCCATTAAGTCTCTTGTTGGTTCAGTACAATATACTGGACCTTTATATCCTGCTTTGAAAAGGTAAGGTAAGAAACCAGTGTGATCAATGTGTGCGTGTGTTATAACAACTGCATCAAGCTCGTCAAGTGGGAATCTTAAAACACCTAAGAAAGGAGTTTCTTCTTGCCTATCAGCTTGATTGATTCCACAATCCATAAGTATTTTTGTGTCTGGTGTTTCAAGTAAGATTGAACTTCTTCCAACTTCTTGGAAACCACCAAGAGCTGTAACTCTTACCCAGTCTTTAGTACTTACTGGGGGTGAGTATATTTTTCTTGCAACTTCTTTTAAAAAGTTTTTTCTTTCTTGACTATATTTTAATGTAATGCTTCTAACTTTTTTTAGAATTTCAGATGGCTCTGTTGGAGCTCTTAAGATTTTTGGTATCCATTTTGTTTCTGTTATAATGTCTTTTGAAACTTGCCCAAGCTTACCAATAACAACTCCTGGTTTGTGAGCTTCAATAATTACTTCTGAGAAGATTGGATCAAAGAAATAACTTTTAACTCCAGCATCTTCAGGAATTAATTGTTTAATCTTTTGTAAAGCTTCAGCAGGATCCATAAGAACAGATTTTTCGCTTCTTACGTTAATTCTTTTCTTGAAGGTTTCTGCAATTTCCCCAACTACACTCTTGTTATCAAAATAAATTTCAGGAGTTGTTGTATAGATTGCAATTTCACTTCCTTCTGCTTCAACCTTTGTATAGTTTACTTTTTTTTCATCAAGCATTTGCATGATTCTTTTTTTAATATCATCGAATATATCCATATTATTTTCACTTATGTTTTTTTTATTAATAACCACTGTAGTTATATCTTATTTTATTTATTAAATTAGTATAATTATTAACCATATAGGTTAATCAAATAGAATTTTATTTATTTAGAAAAAATTAATCGTACTTCACAACAGGAAGCTCTTCTATTCCTTCTTTTCTAATAACAACAACTTTGATTCCATCTCCGCCTGAAAAGATATCTCTTTTCTTTGCAGCATTGATTGCATAAACTGCAACCTTGATAGCTTCTTGTGTTGTTAAGTTTTCTTTATAGTTAGCATCCATTGTTGATAATGCAAGTTCAGTTCCAGAACCTGATGCTGTGTATTTTTTTTCTTCAATTATTCCACCAGCAAGATCCATAGAGTACATTGATAAAGTATTTTCTGAAATTCCAGCTAAAATGAATTGTGTTAAGAAAGGCATCATCTTGTTTGAGTTTAAAATATTTGATAAAAAAGTACCGCATGCTTTTGTGCTCATACTTCTTTTATGTTCAAGTTCATAAAGATTAGCTTGAACCTTTAAGTGTCTTACAAGAACAAGAGCATCTCCAACTCCACCTGCAATTGTCATTGCAATATGATTGTTTATTTTATAGATTTTAGTTAAATCAGTGTTAGATGCTAAGTTACCCATTGTTCCTTTCATATCTGCTGCAAGAACGATTGTATCTTTAGCAATTATTCCAACTGTAGTTGTTCCTGTTTTATAATTTTCCAAAACAATTCACCTTTCTTTTTAATTTATTCTTTTTTCTTTGAGAAAACTTGTGAGAATTTAATTTTTTCAAGTTTAGTTGTATTAATTACCATTTCAGCAAATAATTCTTTGAAGTAATCAAATTCCTTTGGAAGTCCAATTGGAAGTTCAACTTCAATCATTTTGTTTGCTTCAATTATATGATAGCTTAAGTGCTCTGGCTTCATGAAATAAAATACTTTTTCAACAAGAATAGGGACCTTATCTTTGTCTTCCTTATGTATCTTGTTAACTGTGATTGTATATTCTAGGTTTCTTCCAGCAAAGATTGGATTGAAATCAACCTTAACTCTTCCACCAGATACAGAAATAACTTTTCCTGATTGATTACCAATTGTTACTTGCATTCCTGGTTCTGGTCTTATCTTATCTTCTTTAAAATCATTAAAAGGAACTATTTTTGTGTTGTTTGGATTTCTTTCTCCGAAAGCATCTTTTTTTAATAAAACAAAAGTATGTGTTTTTCCTGCTTCAATTTCTTTTATCTTGTCTTCAACTGCAGGAAGAAGTTCATTAGTTCCAAAAACAGCTTTAATAGGTTTATATTCAGCTTTTGGGTTTAGATTATTTTCCTTTGCTAACTTTTCAAAAGTTGTATCAAGCATTTCTTTAGAATCGCTATCTTTTAGTATTAAGTCAATCTCTATTATATCGCCTTTTGTTATCATTTCTTATCATTTCCTTTTTTTAGTTATAGTTTATCTTAAATCTAAAGAGTAGATATAAGAATTAAATTAGTATCATAAAATTAGAATTTTAATAATATATTTAAGAAGCAAATAGCTTAAAAAGCTTTCTTTAAGGAGAAAAACCATAATAATATATTAAGTTACATAAATATATATGTTATATGAATAATAATGAAATCATAAAGAAGATACTTGAGATTAATGAGTATTCTTCTTTAAACCCAGTTCAGGAGAAGGCATCAAAGTATATTGGAGAAAATACAATCGTTTGTTCTCCAACTGCTTCTGGAAAAACAACTATATTTGAAATGTATTTACTTGATACACTCATAAACAGAAAGAAAAAGGTTGTTTACATCTCCCCTCTTAAGGCTCTCACAAGCGAACATTATTTTGAAACTAGAAGAAAGTTCTCTAAAGAGTTTAACTTAAAGGTCGGATTATCAACTGGTGATCTTGATGAATCTGTTAAGCACCTTGAAGAGTATGATATCCTTTTCTTAACCTATGAAAAATTTGATTCTGTTATTCGTCATTCTCCAAATTGGCTTTCTGAAGTTGGATTATTAACTATTGATGAAATTCATGAGATTGGATCTGATAGAGGATCAACTCTTGAAGTTTTATTAACACAAGTTAAGATTAATTATCCAGAAATAAAATTACTTGGTTTATCCGCAACTATTGGAAACCCAAATGAGATAGCATCTTGGTTATCAGCTAAGCTAATTAAATCTGATTATAGACCAGTTCCCCTTCTTGTTGGTGTTCTTTATGATAACAAGATGTATTTTGGAGAACAAGTAATTAAGCTTGAAAACATAAAGAAGGATCATTCCTTAAATGGAATAATTAAGGATACGCTTCAAAAGCAAAAACAAATAATTGTTTTTTGTAATTCTAGAAAAAGCACTATGACTCTGTCAGAAAAATATTCAAGAGAAATATATGGAACATTAACTAATGAAGAAAAAGAAAGGTTAAAGATCATTTCAAAAGAAGTTCATAATGCTCTTGAAACTCCAACCAAGCAATGTACTCTTCTTTCAAATGTTCTTGGGTTTGGAGTTTGCTTTCATCATGCAGGTCTTGTTTCACGCCAAAGACACATAATTGAAAACGAATTCAAGAAAGGAAATATTAAAGTTATATTTGCAACCCCAACTCTTGCTGCTGGAATTAATCTACCTGCTTTTAGAGTTGTAATTAACTCAATATATAGATTTGACCTCACAGGATCAAATCCTCTTTCAGTTAATGAGGTTCTTCAAATGGTTGGACGTGCTGGTAGACCAAAGTATGATAAATCTGGAGAAGCATTAATTGTTGCATCAAAGGAAACAGACATAAATAGAATTTATGGATCATACATTGATGCAGAACCAACTAACATTGATTCACAGTTATCAAAGATGAATAAATTAAGAGCTCAACTTCTTTCAATAATTATTACTAATAATATAGAAAGCATAGATGATATTAATAAATTTATTTCAAAAACATTTTATTATAAAATATTTGGATCAACTTTAGAGATTAAGGAAAACATAAAAGATATAGTTAATGAATTTATTGAATATAAGTTTGTAGAAAGAATAGATAAAAATAAGATTAAGATAAGTGATCTTGGGAAAAAAGTTTCTTTACTTTATCTTGATCCAACATCAGCGCATAGAATAATTGAAGATCTTGAAATTAAACAAGATAAACTTGAAAATATAAATGATTTATCTTTACTGTTTACTCTTCTTAATACAACTGAGCTTTCTCCTTATCTAAATTTCAAAGATGATAAGGAAGATGGATTGTTTGTAATGTTTGAAGAACTTAAGCAAACAATCTTTTTTGATTATGAAGATATTTATCTTCTCTCAAAGCTATATGAAGCAAAAATGCTAAGGGATTGGATTAATGAAGTTCCTGAAGATAAGATAATTGAAGAATACAATACATCTCCTGGACAGATAAGAGATGTTCTTACAAGAAGTGAATGGATAATTCATTGTATCTTGGAACTTTGCAAGTTTACAGAGAAGAATATTCAATTATTTAAGATGTTTAAGGATTTAAAGATTAGATTGAAGTATGGAATATCACAAGAGCTAGTTTCACTTGTTGAACTTAAGAACATTGGAAGAGTTAGAGCAAGAACTTTGTATTCTAGAGGAATGAAATCTCCAAATGATATTAAGAAAGATCCTGAAAAGTTTATATCAATAATTGGAAGACCTGGCCTAGTCACTCTTGAAGAATTAAAAATTGATTACAAGAAGAAGATTGAAGAAAAAGAAGAAGCACCTAAACAAATTGAAAATAAAAAAGAAGAAAAAAAGAAAAAGATAGAAGAAAGTTATAAAAAGCAAACATCTCTTAAAGATTATTAAGAGTAATGCAGCTATAGTCTAGTGGTTAGGATTTGAGCTTCCCAAGCTTAGGGCCCGAGTTCGAATCTCGGTAGCTGCATATCTTAATTAAAAGAGGTTATAATTCTTTTGAGAAAACATCAAATGCTCTTCCTGTATCTTCTTTTCTTATTATAAACGTCATTTCTGTTAATGTCGAAACTATTTCTATAATTCCAATATTGTGCCAACTTAATTTTTTAATAACAATATAGAATAAACCAATTATCTTCCACGATTCAGGAGGGATACGAAGAATTAATGCTGAAAGATCAGGAATTATCATCTTTACATCTTCTTTTGAGAACATCTTTTGGATTTTTTCAATATGCATCTTGTTTGTGATTATTGTAGTTTCATATATCCCCTTTGTAATTGCAAGAAAATCTCCTTTTGAAAAATCAACAATATTGTATATATCTTTTATTTTATTTAATGTTTTTTTTGAATTAATTATTGTTATCTCTACAAGATCAGATCTTATTACAATCTCTGATTTAATACTTACTTTTTTTATTTCAGCAAGTTTATTATCTTGTATTTCTTCTCCAATTCTTCTTAATGCCATAATGATTGCTGATAACTTTACTTGCTTTTTTAGTTCCTTCTCAATTTGCGGTTTGATAAATGTTGCTAAACCACCATAATGAATTATACCTTTAGAAATTGCTTCTTGCATGTAAGGGGTTTGTCCGATTATTTGCCTTGAAATTTGAGTTATGTTTGTCATAATTATCTTTATTTTCTAATTTGTTATCATAGTAACATAATGTTAATATAATAATTAAGCAGTAATATATTTAAAAAGGGATTATTATGAGAAATAATGAAATATTTAGAGGTTGCGCTTATTATTATGAAAAGGTAAAAGGAATAACCTTTAATGAAGAAGAAATATACTTCCTTGGACTAAACACACCCCCGATGTGTAATTATAATTGTGATCTTTGTCTCGCAAGTTGCACAACCAAAAGTAATAATTTTGGAAGGAAATTAACAATAAAGGAATATATAAAAATAATTACTGATGCCTATGAACTTGGGGTTAAGCACATTGAATTGTCAGGAGAAGGCGAACCATTTTTGTATTATCCTGAAGTTAGAGGAATAATAGAACATGCAACAAGGCTTGGGATACACACATTAATTCACACTAATGGATCTTTGTTAACTAAAGAAATTATTGATTTTCTGAGCAAGATGAATGTTTCAATAATGATTAGTTTATCTTATATTGATGAAAATAAGTTTAATAAATTTACAGGAACAAAAGACCAACTTGAAAAAGTTATAAAAAATATACAATTGTTATCTGAACGAATGAAAAATAAGGTTATATCAAAGAAAGGGTATTTTGTATATAGAGTTGGAATTAATTCAGAACAACTAGAAGATAATAATTTGGACCTAGAAGAAATAGGAAATATGTGCAAACAATATAACTTATTTGCAAATGTTGCATCAGTGATTGGAGGACAAAATTTAAACATAAATAAAGTTATGGACCGGAGAGAAAACTCAATAATTGTTTGTAAGTCAGCAACAAACCATTTAGGGCAGAGTGTGTGTGCATTGTTTCATTATGGAATAGGAATAAGATGTGATGGAGAGGTTCTTTTTGAAACACACTCATACAATACAACAAAAATAATTGGAAATGTAAGAAATCTAGATTTAGATAAATTAATAAAAAGAAATAAAGATCTTCAAAGAATTTATTTTAGTGCGTTTAATGATAATGGGTTTTGCCCATTGAGAAATCCAAGATTTAATGAATTTACAGAGATGATAAAAAATGAAAAATATAAATTATAAGAACGAAATACTAAAGATACTAGAAGAACAAAGTAATGGAAATTATTCAAACACATTTACAAAGTATAGCTATATTAATGGAGCAAAAGATTTTGTAAGATTTACAATAAATCCAAACTACATTGCATATAATGGGGAGATAAAATTATTAAAGTTGATTACCCCTATTATCTCAAATTTACAAGAACTAAATATATATGATCTTGGACCAGGAGATGGAAGCAAAGCAAAATATCTATTAAATAGGTTGGAGAATGTATCTATGTATGTTGGAATAGATATAAGTCAAAATATGCTTGACATTGCCAGGCTCAAGAAACAATTCAAAAAATTGCAATCATGCGTGTGTAGATTTTACTAACCTTAACTTACTTGCAAAAAAAATTAAAACTAAAAATAATTTAATAATGATACTTGGGAATACTCTTGCAAATGAAATTAGTATGGATAAATATCTTAGAAGATTGAGAAATATATCCCATAAAGAGACACACCTATTAATTGGTATTGAATTAGTAAATAATGCTTCTAAAAGCACAATTAATGCAGTTATAAGTGAATATAATTGCGAGGAAAATAAAGGATTAACTATTAACCCAATCAACGATATAAGATCACTTTCTAAAGCAGGGGAACTTATAATAATATTCAATGAAGAATTATCAAGAATAGAAGAAAGATTTGTGTTTAATAAACACACAATAATTAATAACAAAAATAAAAATTTAAAATATAACGTTGGAGATTATCTCTTATTATCAATTACACAAAAACCAAGTCTACGTGCTTTTGTTGAGCTTATAGATAGAAGTGGGTGGAGTATTCAAAAATATATAAACATAGATAATCAATACTTGTTTTTATTGAAAAAATTGGAAAAGAAGAAATAATTATTTCTTCTTTATTGTTGAGATTACTTTTGCTTTAACCTTCTCTTCTAGCTTCTGGGATATCTTATCTGCTTTTTCTGTTAATCTTGCAAGTTCAATTGTTACCCAAACAGCAATTACAGTTACAAGCACAGCATAAAATATCATTGCAAGAAGACCACTTGCTGTTCCAAAAAGTCTTTTGAATATTTCTTGAATTGCTGTGTTCCATGCAAGAGCAGCAACAAGTCCAAATGCAGCAATAACAAGTGCATTTAATTTTTCTAATGCTTCTTTTTTCATATTCTTCACTCCTTAAAATAATTTAACCAATGTTTTCTTGCTTTATTAATTCTCTTAAAAGAACAGTTGCATAATTTCCTTTAGTTAATGTAAATGAAAGGATAAGTTTTTTATATTTTTCTTCTGTATGTCTTTCATCGTCTCCAATCTCAAGCAACTTAAGATCATGAGCTTCTGTTTTTAGATCTCTATATTCTCCTTTGCTTGATAAAACAGAGTAATCTCTATTATAAAAATCATCAAATCTTATTCCTTCTTTTGCAAGAAGTTCTTTTTCAAGCTCTCCAGCTAGACCTTCAGAGAAGGTTGATTGAAATCCAAATAATTGTAATTGAACTGTTCCATTAACAACTCTATCTCCATCTATTCTATTAAGTCCATGTCCTCTATCAATTCTCATGTTTATTAATTCATTGAAAAGATATGATTGATATGCATGTATGAAAAGATATTGAACTGCTTTTGGAAGAACCTGTATTGCTCCAAGAAAATCTTCTGGATTTGCTGCTAAATGATTGAGCATAGCAGATTCATAACCAAAGGATGCTGGAAAGGAAGAAGCATGATGTCCGAAATCAAGA
>JBAWVI010000020.1:0-12773 GCA_037147375.1 archaeon
GGAATGAATAATATTATGCAAAAATTAAATTTTATGAATGTTCCAAAGGAATATAATGATAAGAAGAAATCAAAGGTTATTATCATACCAATATCTTATGATGTTCCTCTTGCTCATGGAACTGGAGCATCTAAGGGCCCAGAAGCAATTATAAAAGCATCAGCTAATATTGATTATTTTGATCTTGAACTCCAAAAGGAACCATACATTCAAGGAATATACACTGAAGATATTCTTTCTCTTAAGGATAAAGATTTCTTAAAGGTTTCTCCAAAAGTTCTTAATTATCTTTCAAATCTTAAGCTTACAAAAGATAAGTTTCCAATAATTATTGGATCTGATCATTCAAATACTATTCCTGTTATCTCTTCTTTTGAAAAAATATACAAAGAAAAAGATGATTTTGGGATAATTGTGTTTGATACACATCCTGATTGCTATGAACCATGGGGTAAAGATACTTGGTGGCAAGCATGCACTACACGAATAATTTCAAAAAATCATAAATCAATGATTGTGGGTGTAAGAACTTCTGATTTTTATGAAAATGAATTTTTAAAAAATAAAGATAATAAAAACATAACTGTTATAAATATGCAAGATTTCTTGGACAGTAAAAGTACATTTTATGATCTTTCAAGAAACAAAAAGTTTCTTGATAACCTAAAGAAACTTCCAAAGAATATATTTATTTCAATTGATGTTGATGTTCTTGATCCATCAGTAATCAGAAATACAGCAGCACTTGAACCTGGAGGAATGAACTATCTTCAACTTCTTTCTCTCCTTAAAGTAATATTTAAAGAAAAGAATGTAATTGGAGCAGATATAGTTGAATTCACTCCGACAGGAAACGAAGATTATTATTTCCCTGAAAGCTATACCTTAGCAAAATTAGTATATAAGCTTGTAGGATACAAATATTACCTAAGATAATATATAATATTTATAAAGGTTTAGATGTAATATATATACAATGAGTTCTAATTTTAGAAAAATATAAAAAAGATGATTTATGATTTATAAAAATAAAATAATATTATTATTTTCAATTATTTTATTCATGAGTCTATTTGGTGCTGTGCTTTTTGCAGCAAGTGATGCAAACACTTGTGATACAAATCAAGTAATTGGATCAGGAGCTTGCTCAATTGATGTAAATCTTCCAAGTGCAGATACATTATTTACAAATAATTCTCCAAAATTAACTAATTCAGAGATTGGAGATCTAGTTTGTGGAGTTTATTTCACTAAGTTAGGTTGTCCTCATTGTGCAAAGGTTGATCCTGTTCTTTTAGGAGAAACAGTAAGAAATAAAGATATATTTATTATTGAATATGAAGTTGGAGATAAGCAAATTAATGGTCAACAAATTATCCCATATGTTACAGGTGGTTATAATTCAAATTATAATGTTCCACAACTTATCCTAAACCAAAAAGACGTTTTTTTCTTTGAAGAAATAACATCAAAGTTTTCTGATTATCTAGAGAAGAACCAAGGTTTTGGGAATATTTGTCCTCTTCCAACAGACATTTATTCAAAAGGAGATGTAAATTCATTACAAGATCTAAAAATAAATGAATTATCAGGTCTTCCAACTGTTTGGTATAAAGATAGAGCTTTATTTAAAACAGGAGTATCTGAAGTTTCTGATGAAAATTTATATAAACTATTAACTGATGAAAATGTTGATCCAATATTACATAGTAGTTATCATAAAATGTTATCAGACACAAGCATAGAAATATCTTATGGTAAAATAAAATTTGATAATGCTGTTGAACTTAAAGGATATAATTTTTATTGGAATGGTAAAACAACTATTTCTGCATCTTGTGAAACACAAGACATAAATTTAGATGTAAACACTGATCAAAATTGTACAACTACAATAGGATCAAATACAAACCAAAAAAAGATATCTTTGTGGACTGTAGTTTCTTTAGCACTTGTTGATGCAGTTAATCCTTGTGAGTTTGCTGTATTAATATTATTATTATTAACAATAATGACTACAAATGTAGGTAAAAGAAGAAAGGTATTATATTCTGGTTTAATGTTTACACTTGCTATATTCCTATTATATTTTGTTTATGGTTTATTTTTAGTAAATATATTTAAATTAATACCTGGTGTTGATATCATTCGTATAGTTATCTATAAAGTAATTGCTGCATTTGCGTTATTCCTTGCTTTTATGCAATTAAAAGATTATTTTAATTATAGACCAGGAACAATTGGTACTGAAATGCCTATGTCATTTAGACCAAAAGTACACAGATTAATTTCAAAGGTAACTTCTCCATCAGGTGCATTTGTAGTTGGTGTAGTTGTTTCTTTATTCTTACTCCCATGCACAATTGGACCTTATGTTATTTTAGGTAATCTCTTATCTTATGGAAGCTTATTAGCAGCACTACCTGTATTATTATTATATAATGTAATTTTCATCTTACCAATGCTTGCAATCACCTTAATTATTTATTTTGGAGTAACTGAGGTTCAAAAGGTAGGCGAATGGAAGCAAAAAAATATAAAATATTTCCATTTAATAGCAGGTATAATATTATTTATCTTAGGAATATTAATGTTATTTGGAATAATATAAAATAAATCTGTTTATAAATAATATCTTAATGAATATAAACAAGATTTAGATTAAAATAACTAGAAAATAATAAATGAGTTAGAAAAATATGAGTACGATTCTTTGGATTTTATTAATAATCTTAATTATTGGATTATGTGCATTTATTGCAAAAAGATTATTTAAGCTTGATTTATATCTTGGTTTTCTTATAATGATAAGAACAACTAGATTAATTAAGTATTTAGATGCTCTTGCAAAACACACAAAATTTCTAAATATATTAACTGATATAGGAATTGTTGTTGGTTTTGGTGCTTTTGGTTTAGACTACGTTATTCGTGATGAAGTAAAAAGTAGATATCAGAGATTTCTAATCTTTGTTGGATCTGGTTTAGTCTTATCTTATTTAACATATATTTTAACACAAAAAATGTTATTTTCAAGTGCATTAATTCCTGAATGGTTTGCAATAATTATAGTTATATTAACTGGAATCATGGGTTTATCAGGATTTACTTTAGGTTCACTTATCTTCTCTGCATTTGATATTCTTGCAAAAGTCTCAGTTGGTCAAGGAGGAAGTGCTTGTCCTGGTGTAGGACTTGTTATTCCTGGAATACAAATGCCAAAGGTTGATATCTTTATTCCTTGGTATGGTTGGATAATTTTAATAATTGCAGCAATTGTTCATGAAGCATGTCATGGTGTACTTTTAAGAAAAATGAAAGTTAAAATAAAATCAATGGGTTTTATGTTTGCAGGACTTCTTCCACTTGGTGCATTTGTTGAACCTGATGAAAAAGAAATTGAAAAAAAGAATAAAAGAGATATTGCAAGAATGTATTCTGCAGGTCCTATGAGTAATGTAATCTTAGCAATTGTTTTCTTTTTATTATTTTTAGCTTTTACTCCAATAATGACTAACTATTCTCATTCAATTGGAACAAGTAAGATGGATTCAGTTTATATTTATGCTATAGATCAAAATACAGATGTTTGTGGAAGTGTTTTCCCCTCTCCAGCTTACGGAGTTTTAGATGTAAATGATATAATTGTTGCAGTTAACAATAAAGTAATTGTTACTCAAGGTGGATTAAATTCTGCAGTTAAGTTAAATGTAGATAATAATTTTGTTATTAAGAATCCAACTACAGGAGAAATAAGGACTGTTGTTTTAAGACCAAACGAAATGGGAAGACTTGGGTTTACTAGTGCAGTAACTCCTGATCCAAATTTAAAAATTCCATTCCTTTATTATGTGTATAAAACAATCTTTAGTGTTCTTTTATGGTCAGCATTATTAAATTTCATAATAGCTACTGTTAATTATCTTCCTTCTTTCCCATTCGATGGTGGAGGAATGTCACAGATAATTTTCTCAGATTACCTAAATAAGAAGCATAATGAAAGAAAAAGAATGAAATGGATTGCAAAGTTCTTTGGAACACTAATAGTTTTATTATTAGTATTAAATGTCTTGCCATATTTTTTATAAATTTATATTAAATATTACCAAGATATACTTTTTTTATTCCTTCTTTTCTTGCAATCTTTTCAGCAAGCTTTAAAGTTTCAATCTTTGTAGGAATAATCTTTTGCATCTTGTAGTGTGGAAAGCTTCTTGAAAAATGTAGAGGGATATCTTTTGATATTTTTGCAAGTTCTTTACAAACAAATTCAATTTCTTCTGGTCTTGTATTTTCTCCCTCAATTAAAAGGTTTGTAACTTCAACATGTATTCCTTTCTTGTGAAAAAAGCTAATGTTTTTAAGAACTTGATTAACTTCTGTTCCATTTATTAATCTTTTATAAAAATCTTTATCTCCTTTAAGATCTATGTTTACTGCATCTAGATATTTTGTAACTTCTTTTGCAACCTCATTTGTCATGTATCCATTTGTTACCCAAATGTTTGCAAGACCTGCTTCTTTTGCAAGCTTCATTGTTTCAAGTGCATATTCAATAAATACAGTTGGTTCTGTATATGTGTATGATATGCTTGGACAATTATTTTCAAGTGCTAGAGAAATAATATCTTTTGGAGTAGTTTCTTTAATCTTATTCATTTGCTCTTCTTTTTTTGCGTTTGAGATATTGTAATTCTGACAGAAATTACAATCAAAGTTACAACCATATGTTCCAAAGCTTAAAGTAAATGTTTTTGGAAGAAAATTAAAAATTGGTTTTTTCTCAATAGGATCAATATTGATAGTAACTGGCTTACCATAAACTAGAGAATAAAGAGTACCATCTATGTTTTTTCGGACTTTGCAAAACCCAGTACTATCACAAGAGATAATGCATAACCTATTGCAAGCTATGCATTGAACTTTTTTATCTTCTTTTAGTTTCTTATAAAAGAGTGCTTCTTTCATTTGATTATCTCCACATTAAACTTCTTGAAAATTGTTTTTTCATCTTTGTAACAATTCCATTCAAGACCTGCTTTCTCACAAAGAGATCCAAGAAATTCATCTTTATTTGGAAGTTGTTCCCAAACTTGTGGAAGATAAATAGCTGAGTTATATCCTTTTTGAAGAATTACTCCATCATTTTTCTTTATGTCAGAAAGAGAACAAGAAGATGGAACAGAAAGAATAGAAACTTCAATATCTATTTTCTCAAATTCATTTTTTGTAAGCTTATTAAATCTATGATCAGAGAATGCAGCATTCTTTGCATTATCAATAACTCCTTCATAAACTGGAGAGGTACCAATTATGTTTCCAATACATCCTCTAAGTCTATTATTAATAGTTAAAGTAACAAATACTCCTTTCTTTTCAAGATATTCTTGTGGAATTATTTCTTTTATCTCTTCCTTATTTGTTTTAAGATTAGATAACTTATCTGATATTGATTTTCTAGCAAGTTTAATTAATATATTTTCAGTTTGTGGATAATAATAAGAAAAAGAAGAATATCCAACAACTGATTTTTTATCTCTAGTAACATCTCCTGAATTAGAATAATTTAAAAGCTCTGATTTCCATTTTCTTTCTTTTGAAATTTCATTTAATATTATAATGCCTTTAACCCCACAAGCATCAATTTCTTTCTTTCCTGTAAGAATATTATTTATACTTGCTTTATCAGTTTCTCTTGCTTTAGTATCAGTTAAGAAATGAGATAAATCACTTGAAACTATTATAATTGTATTTTCAT
Organism: archaeon; assembly: GCA_037147375.1. GTDB lineage: Archaea > Iainarchaeota > Iainarchaeia > Iainarchaeales > CSSED10-239 > JBAWVI01. Next base: position 5,759 of record JBAWVI010000020.1, read on the forward strand.
CTATTTCTTTCTCTATTGCTTTAATTGAATTACTAATATTTGCATCTCCAACAAGAACAGGAATTATTGAAAAATTCTTACTTGCTTTTGAAAATATATATTGAATAAATGGAAGTTGTACTTCAATTGCATGCTCTCCAATAAAAGCAGAGTTATTATTATATTTATCAAGAGAACTTCTTTCTATTTTTAGGTTTCCAGTAGGTATTTGGTAATAAGAACTTGATAAAGTTGATATTTCTTTAAAATAAACTTTATGAGCTGGAGCTATAACAATAATCTTGTAGTTATCCTTTGTTGATAAGAGAAGATTGTAATATAGTTTTTTATAACCAATCATTGCTGTAAGTCCAGAATATTTATATCCTGCGTGAGGAACAATAATAGCTTTAATTTCTTCTCCAGAATAATTTATGTTTGCGTCTTTAAAAAAACTATCAAGTTCTTTAGTTATTCCTTTTTCTGTTCCTGGATAAAAACTATTTGAAACTTGAGAAGTAAATATATTTTCAGATATTTTATTTTTGTCTACCATAATAAATCTGTATCCATTTAATATTATGAAAATAATAAGTATTGTAATAATTATATTTTTATATCTTGGTTTCATTAATTTTACCAATTAACAATAATGCTTGTTATTACTCTTAATGCTTGAGGAATGTCTTTAGGTGGGGTTGATTTAATTATTTTAGTAATCTCAATCATTGCATTTCTTGCAAATATTGGAGCTCTTGGATCAACTGTGTTACCTTTTGCATTAACATATGCTTTTGATTTATTATTAAGAACATCTATAATATTAAAATATTGATCAATTAATTTTTGGTCTGCTGTTCTTTCAAGAATAATCTGCATAACCTTTATTTCTTCTTCTATAGTTTCAAGTTCTGCAAGTTTTGCTTTATTTGTGACCATATCCTTTCTTATAATCTCATTATGATCTCTTATTTTTGTTTTTTCTTTAGGTTCCATCTTAAGTTCTTTTAATAGTTTATCAAGTTCTATAACAGACATTCCATGTTTGAAATTTATTTCTTTAATTTTATCTAAATACAATAAATATAGTGCTTTTTGTTCACCTAGTCTTATAAGATTAGTTTCTTTTCCCTTATAATTATATTTTTTATTTCTATTAAATTTAAAATTATGTTTTTCTTCCTTTGGGCTTAATGTTTTTAAACTTTTAAGTAGTTGACTGTTTCTTCTAGGGTTCATTTAATTTCACAACCTTAGTTTTTCTGATAATAAAGTTAGGTCTTCTTTTTGGTATCCTGTTATTGGCCAGGTATTAAATCCATCATTATCAAACCTTGGAACTATATGGATATGTAAATGGAAAACAGATTGTTGTCCAGACTTTTCGTTTGCATTTAGAATATTAAATCCTGTGCACCCAAGTTTTTCTTTATAACTTAGCATAATTTTCTTAACAACAGGAAGCATCTTCTTAAGATATTTATCATCTGCATCTAGAAGGTTTGTAAAATGTTTCTTTGGAATAACTAAAGTATGTCCTTTTGCTATTGGATTAATATCAAGAAAAGCAAGAAAATCTTTATCTTCATAAACCTTATAGCAAGGAATCTTCCCTTTTATAATTTTACAGAACAAGCAATCTTTATTATATTTAGTCATAATATTTCCCTTTTTATAATTAATTGTATTTTTTAACTAATTTACTTAATTCTCTTTCTATTTTTGCAAGTATAATTGCTTTGTTTCTATTTGTTTTGTATGTTTCTAAATTTGTTAATTCAATGTGTTCTTTTAAAGGATTTCCAAATCTTATGTTTTCCTTTCTTTCTGGACTTATTTTTTTAGTAATTTCTTCAATCCTTTGATTTAATTCTTCTTTTGTATGATTTTCTATTGTTGGTAATCTTGTATATATGTTTCTTTGGTTTTCAGCAAGTACTCTAAGTCTTAGTTTATTTTTTTCAAAATCATATGATTCAATAAGTTCCCTTTCTTTTTTTCTAGTAATTTGACTTTCAGAAATTAGAGATTCTGTTTTCTTTCTTATATTTTCAATTAATTGTAACTTAATTGAATTTAGAGACCTTCTTACTATTTCTGAATTACCTAAATTCAATCCATACTTGTGATTGTTGATTATTTCTTTTATTCTTCTTTCTTTAAGAAGTATGTTTTGTTTAGCGTCTTCAACTATTATTGTAGTATCTCTTATTTTAAGTTTAGGAAATGTATTTTGTATTTCGTTTGCAAGAACTAATATTTTATTTTCTAAATCATGATATGGTATGGTTTGTGTCTTTTTGTCTTTAGCTAATCTTTCAATTAATTTATTTGTTTTTTCTAAGTCAAATATACGTTTATATCTATTTAGAAACATCCTGTATTCATAATTTTTATGAGCAAAATTACTTATTTTATTTAACTCTTCTTTCTTTTCTGTTAATTTTCTATTAATTGTTTCAGTTTCCTGTTTAATCTCATTATATTTATCAATTTCATCTAGTATTTCTATTAATTTCTTTTTTTCTTTAATAAGTTCTATACCTACATTTAAAGATTCTGTTTTCTTGTTAAAATTATGTGATCTTTCAATTTCTTTTACATCTGATAGAACTGGATTTTGAGCAAGATCTATTAAATATTTAATTTTTTGTTTATCTTCTGGATTAATATTTCCTTTTTTACCTAGTTTTTGAAGATGTATTTTTATTTCTTGATTTCTTTCAGAAATTGTTTCATTATTTATTTTATTAAATGAATGTAAGTTAGGTTCAGTTAATCTCTTTAAATTATTAAGTTCTTCAGGAGTTTTAATTTTAAATCCTTTCTTTTCAATTTTTCTTTTTAATGCAGGCATAGTTATAGCACATTTTAGTATATACTTAATAAAATAAGAGTAATTAGATAGTTTTTAATAACCTTCTTTTGTTTGAATTAAATAGAAAATAGATTAAATTAAATAAAGAAAAGAGTGCATCTATCGAGATTCGAACTCGAGTCTAAAGCTTGGAGGGCTCTCATACTAACCACTGTACTATAGATGCTTCTATATAATATAGAATAAACAAGTTTTTAAATGCTTTTCTGCATCAAATTATTTTAGGAGTGGAGTTATGGGTATTGCATTTTCTGGTTTAATTGATTCTTGTAAGGTTAAGTTTGATTTAAATAACCTAAAGAATAAAAGATTAGGGTTTGATGCATACAATGTTCTATTTCAATTTGTTACAACCATTAGAGGAATTGATGGTGAATCTCTAAAGAATGAGAGAGGAGAAGTAACAAGTCATTATTCTGGTTTATTTTATAGGCTTATGAATATTTCTAAATATACTACAGATATTACTTTTGTGTTTGATGGGGTTAGCCATGAGCTTAAAGGTAAAACAAAAGAAGAGAGAAGAGGAAGAAGAGAGGTTGCTAAAGAGAACTATCAAAAAGCTTTTGATGAAGGTAATCTTCAAGACATGCATAAGTTCGCTCGTCAAGCAGCAACTATTGATTCAAAGATAATTAGTGAATCAAAGGAATTAATTCTTGCTATGGGTTTATCATATATAGATGCACCTGGTGAAGCAGAAGCTCAAATATCTTATCTAACACGCAATAATCTACTTGATTATACTATATCTCAAGATTATGATTGTATTCTTTTTGGTTCTCCTCATCTTTTAAAGAATGTTGCGGTTTCTGGTAAGAAGAAAATACCACACAAGAACGTTTATGTTGAGGTTAATCCAGAAATTATTCATGCTGAATGTATATACACTAAGCTTAATCTAACGTATGATAAGCTTCTTTGGTTATCTCTCTTAATTGGAACAGATTTTAATGAAAAGGTTGAAGGAATCGGACCACAAACTGCATATAAGCTTGTACAAAAATATAATTCATTTGAAGAAATAGAAGCATACCTTAAAGAAAAAGGAAAAAGTGTTCCATTCAATTATAAAGAAATAGAAGATATATTTAGAAATCCAAATATAACTACTTCTCCTGAAATCAAGAAAGGAGTTTTCTCTAGAGACGCTATTGAAAACATATTAATTAATAAAGCAGGTTCTTCAAGCGATAGAGTAAAGAATCAACTAGATGAATATCTTAAAGAAAGAGAAGAGAGAAATAAACAAAGAACAATAAATAAATGGTTTTAATTTATGGCCGAGTTTAGAAAACTAACATCCAGAGATATAGTAGAAAGTATTTATTCATTTAATTATTTATATAATAATAAATTTCATATTACTAATAAAGAAGATATTTTAAGATTATGTAATATAAGCACAAATCAACAAGATGCTGAAAGGTTAGTTAAATTATTTCTTGTTCTTCCAGATAACTTAAGCTTTGAAGAAAGATTAAGCTCATTAAAATTAAATTATAATTTTTTTAAAAATACAAATATTTCAGAAATAATTAATAAGGATAAGGCGTTTCAAAATATTTCTTCTTCTATCTTTAAAACTCATGTTGAATCAATTTACCAATATAATGTGATTGGAAAAGATGGAACTCACTTTGCAAGTTTTGATTTTTATTTTAGTATAAATAAACATAAGAAAGTTGAATTGATTATTAATAACTTACAAGGAGAAAATATTAAAAGATTAAAAGAAGTTCCAAAGGAATTAAAAACAATTAATTGGAGATTAATAATTACTAAAAATCTTGCGGATTTTGGTAAGAGGATGGGTGCGACTGTTATTGGTAATTTTCCAAAGCACTATTCTCAAGATGGAGTCACTGATAAAGAATACCTTCGTCAACTTGAAACTTATCTATTAACTTATTTAAAGGCAGATATCAAACCTGAAAACATTAGTTTAAGAAATATTGAAAATCCAGAATATAAGTTTGAGTTTAAGAAAACATTAGATTTATTGAAATCTAAACCAGAGTATGAAATCAAAAAAATAACAAGAGCTTTTGAATCTCAAAGGTATAGAGATCAAGTTCCTAAAGAACAAACTAAAAAAAGTAATCAATTGGAAATTAAATTTCCAAAAAGAATTATTAAAAATAAGATAAAATAAAAACAAAGTAAGATTTACTTTGTTCTCTTTCCTTTCTTCTTTGCTCTCATTCTAATTGAGCCGCATCTCTTACAAAAAGTTGGTTTAAGCTTAGCACGTGATACTCCATTACATGCCATACAAACCCACATGTGTTTTAATCTTCTTTCCTTTGCTAATGTTTCCATAAATCTTCACTTTTACTCCACGGTTTTAGGTTGAAATTAATATTAGTCTAAATATAATTAGCTTACCTTTAATAATATAGAAAACAAATATTATATAAATAAATCGCTTCTTAAATTATAATAGGCTGTTTTTGTAATTTATTAATATTTTACATTAGAGCTATTGGTTGCCCCGATAGTGTAGCCCGGTAATCACTTTGGCCTTTCAAGCCGACAACATGGGTCCGAATCCCATTCGGGGCATGATCCCTTTCTTTTTGAAAAAAAGAAAGTGATTCAATTCCCAAAGAAAAATACTTTGGTAAAATAAGGAAAAAGAAACAAAAAATTATTCTCAAAAGAAAGAAAAGTATTCTTTTCCAAAAATAAATAATAATTAACAAAATGTGAAGTGAAAAAAATGGGTACAAGAAAAAAAGATTCTAGTAGGTTTAAGAAAACCAGATCCAGAGAAAGATGGAAATGGAAGAAGAAGAAGATGAGAGAGAAGAAGAGAGAAAGAAAATATTTAAGAAAGAGAGCTGCTTCATAAATTTAAATGAAGCAATCCTTCCCTTTTTTCCTTTTTTTTATTTTTCTAATTTTTTTAATTAAAAGTATGCTATATTTGTTGGACAACCATGAAGCAAAAATCTGATTGTGTATTTTGCAAGATTGCTAAGAAAGAACTTGAAGCTGCAATTATATATGAAGATAAAGAGTTTATAGCTATTTTAGATGGACATCCAAATATTAAAGGTGCAACTCTTGTATTAACTAAAGAACATTATGGTTCTTACGTTTTTGATTTACAAGATAAAGTATATACTAAGTTACTATTAACTTCAAAGAAGGTTGCAAAGATTCTTGAAAAAGGATTAGGTGTTAAGAAAGTTGCAATGGTTTTTGAAGGACAAGGAGTAAATCACATTCATACCAAACTATATCCTATGCCTAAGATTAATGATTCTAAATTTGGAGAATTATCTGGTAATATCTATTTTAAGAAATATCCAGGATATATCACAACATTAGTTGGGCCTAAAATGGATATCAAGAAAAGGCAAAAGATTGCTAAGGAAATATTATTAAAGAGTAAATAAATTATGAAGAAAGATTTCAATAAAGCTCTTTTTTTTATTATAGATATATTACATAAGGAAAAAATAAACTATTTTGTATTTGGTTCATCTTCCTTAAAGATAAGAGGATTAACTAAGATTGTTAAAGATATAGATATTGTTATTTCATATAAAGATCTTAAAAAACTTGACAAAGCAATCTCTAAATACAAGAATATTACTTTTAACACTAAAGATCATAATTATAGGATTGGTGGATTATTAAATTTTAACGTATTTGGAACAGAAATTGAGGTTATGGCTTTTAAAAGCAATTCTGAAGACAAGCTTGCTTTATCTGTTCTCAAAGACCCAAAACTTAGAGAAACAGTAGTTTACAAGAAAAAGAAGGTAATTCTTGTTAAACTAGGAATACTTCTTAAAATGTATAGGTATATATACTTATTAAGAGGAGAGAGAAAACATCTTAAAAGAATAGAACTTCTTGAAAAATTAACTATTAATTACGATATATAAATAAAATTTGATTTATCATGAGAAAATTAATTTTAGTTTTTGGAATAACATTGATAATTATTGTAATTGTATTAATTTGTGTATTTTTATTTAAAATGAATACTAGTTTTTATAACGAAACTGATCCAGAAGCAATTTCAGAAAATTGTATTAAACTTGTTGGGGATAATAATTGTTATAAAGCTAATGAAATAACTTGCGAACAATTTTGTTTAAAAAATACTTTGGAAGATTATAAATTTACTAAATGGGAATATAC
>JBAWVI010000021.1:0-12539 GCA_037147375.1 archaeon
AACTATTTAAAGGAAAAATAAATATGGTTGAAGAACAAACTGGATCTATTCAAGACATAAAGGCATTACAGTCAAGTATACTTGTGTTATCACAAAAGATTAAATACTTAGTGCATAATGAAAAGATCTTAGGAAGAAACATACTTATTCTAAATAAGAAGATTGCATCTGCAAGTGGCACATCACAAGCAGGAGAAGGAGCAGGAATAAATAGTGCGGAAGTTTTACAGATACTTGAAAAACAGAAAGCACTTGATGCGAGAATTAAGCAAATAGAAGCAACCCTTGAACTTTTCTCAAAAAGATATGCAAGAAATGAAGAACTTAAGGAAATGAAATATATAATTGATAACATTAATCCTTTAGAGTACACAACAGTTGCTCAAGTTAAGAAGATAATTAAAGATACTCCAGTAAAATAAGATTATTTTTTCTTTTTCTTATAATCGCGCGTACATCTTTTAAGCCATAACCAATAGAAACCAAGAACAATTATCACAAGGAAGAATCTAAATAAGAAACCATGAAAGAAGCTTGCCCATGAAAGATTAAGTGCAGTTATTAAGTAAGTAGTAAAGCTTATTCTAATTATATTAAATAGAATTACTAAGGGAATTGCAAGAAGTACTCCAATTAATCTCTTCTTCCAAGAAACACTTGTGCTTGCAAGTATTGCAGATGCAAGAAGAGCAAACTCTAGGATACCAGTACATAGAAAATTAATATAGATTGGATAATCAAGAGATGCAATTGTAATAACTGATGCACCATCAATTATATTATATGAAAAAGTAGTAACAATTCCAAATATATGATTAATTATAAAACTTGAAGTTATTCCAAAAAAATAGTTTATGTAATCATATAAGAAACTATATCCAAGAATAATATAAATAAAAACAAAAAATAAAATAAAAAGTAAAAGAAAAATAAAACCCTTTCTTAATGTTTGAAATTTCTTAGTTTTATTTTTTCTCATTCGTTATCAAAAGATTTAATTTATTTAACAATAACTGCAGAAATTTGTCCTGATTGACCAGGGCGTGATGTAACTTTTGCTAAATGTTCTTTTCCATCAAGCATTATTTTAATTACTGCTCCCTTTGTAATAACCTTCTGTCTAACAAATTGCTTGTTTGCAGCATTTTCAGAAACATCAACTATTTTTGCTTTAGCTGTTTTTCCTGCTTGTGAGATTAATATTGTTGTTGCTTTTGAGATCTTAACCTTACGACCTCCACCTCTTGTTTTTGTTTGATGTCTTTTATCTATTGCAGCAACTACAGTTTTTGAAAAAAGTCCACCTTTATCAGATAACTTTTTTGTTGCAGCATTAACTGCGTTATTTATTCCACCTGTTGCTTTTCTTCTTGATGTTTTTTTCCATTCAACCATTTAAATTCACCTTAATATTTTTTCTTTGAGAGGATTTTACTAAATTAAAAACCTTTTTAATAGTTTCAAGATAATATATGTTTATGATAACTAATAAATTTAAAATAAACAACCACGATATAAGAATTCTTGAAATATTATATTCGTCTATAGATATTAATAATATAGAAAACTATTTAAAAAGAATTGAAAGAGAAGAAAAAGAGAAAAACCTTAAAATCTCATTTATTCCAAACAAATATCTATATTCTCTCAATCATCTCTTATTTGCAACATACATAACAGAGAATAGGTTTGTAGACCAAATAAATATATCCACTTCATTTAATACAGAAATGCTTCTTGTTCTATCTGATGCAAAAGATCAAATAAATAAGATAAATAAAGAATTATACCTTGTTGAAGGAAAGAACAAGAATAAAGAAGTGTTTGTTCTTCTTTTATCTGATAAAGAGATAAAAGAAAAGGATATTGATTCAATAAAGAAGGAACTTAACTTAACAATAATCTCAGATGAGAACATAAAGTTCAATAAAAAGGAAGCTCTTGAGTTTTATAAACTCAAGGAACCAGATGCAGAAGATAAAATAATTGAGATGATTGCATTATCTATTATAGATAAGTAAACTAGTCATCTTCTTCTTTGCTATCTCCAAACTTTCTATCAAAAAGATATTTTATTTTATCAGCTTTCTTTGGGCCTAAATTTTGAACTTTTTTTAAATCATCAATAGATGCATTTGCAACATTTCTTAAGGTCTTAAATTCTTTTAAAATTGATTTTGCGAGTGTTGGACCAACATCTGGAAATGATTCAAGAATGAAAAGCTGTCTTTGTGAAAAATTCATTCTTGTTTTTGCAAATCTTAGTTTCATTATATTGTTTCCATTTCCAAGCTGTTCTCTTTTTGCAATATTAAACAGAAACTCTGCGGTTTCCTTTTGATTTTTTGTAAAAAAGATTGGTAACTTATAATCAAGACCAATTGAGGTAATAAGACCAATAAGTGCTTTCTTTTGAATTCTTGAATTATCAGAAAAAAGCTTACCTTGATCTCCCTCTATTATAAGGCCAGGCTTTTTTGCTTGCAAAAGATTTGGAAGTTGAGAAAATATTCTACCATCAATTATTGATGTTTCTAAATCAGAGATTGTTTTTCTTTCAATTACAACATCATCTGAAAGAATGTAATCTCCAACAGATAATTGTTCAAGCTTAATCTTTACAATTGTTTCAAGAGAAGAAAGCTTTTCAAGCTCTACATTAACTTGAGATACACACTCTCGCATATCACAGATAATTGTAATCATATTATTTTTTGGTTCTTGTTTTGTTTCACTCATTAAATATCACTGTGTGTCTTTAAGAATAATTGGAGGTGATTTTTCTTTTACAAGTCCACCATGGAACTCTCCTCTATAAACTGTTTTTTCTTTGTAATCAATTCTTTCAAATCCAACAAACTTATCAAGAGTTCCTTTTGGTTCACAAAAATATTCAAAATCATTATTTTTGAAATATCTTGGGCCTCTGTATGGTTCTTCTTCCTTAACTTGTTTTAATACGTCTTTTAGAAAATCAAATACTTCTTTTGGAGAAATATCTAGAGATTCAACAAATCCATAATAATTCATACCCCAAATTATTTTTTCATCTTCAAAAACAATTTCGTTTCCAATAAATGGATTGTGACCAAAGTATTTGTCTGCATATCTAAGATTCGAATTTTCATAAATTAATTGTTTTGCTCCATCTTTACTTATCTTATCAGTTAGTCTTCCTGATGCATAAGTATCTTTTTTTGCTAAAACCAAAAACTCTCTTAAGTTCATTAAACACATCCCTCCTTTATTTAAAATCAATAAGACTTTTTTGGGTTTTCTTTTTCTTAATTGGTTCATTTAAATTAAAGTTTTTTAAGGTTCTTTTCATTTTTTTTTCTTTATTTTCTGAAACATAATAGTAATGCTCATCGAGAGTATCTTTGTTTAAGATTAAAACAACTTTACCTACGTTAAATCTTCCTGTTCTTCCTCTTCTCTGGATTGATCTTATTTCAGAAGCTACTGCATCATAAAATACAACTAGATCAACTGATGGGATATCAAGACCTTCTTCTCCAACTGAAGTGCACACAAGTATATTGTATTCTCCTTCTTTAAACTTAGAGATTGTTTCCATTTGTTCCTTTTGGGAGAGGCCAGCATCATTTTCTTTGTTTGCTTGTCCAACAAACTTTGTAGCTTTTATTTTTTTATTTCTATTAAGAACAGTAACTAAGTGAGATGCATTGTCTCTAAAGTTTGTAAAAACTAGAATCTTTGATGATTTATTTTCTTCTAAAAATAAATTAGATATTTCAATTAACTTTGCTTCCTTTGAATAAACTTGGTTTTCAAGAATTGTAGAATTTAATACTTTTCTAATTTCAATAAATTCTTTTGAGCCAAGCACTTGAGAAAGTGCTTTTGTTCTTTTCTTTTCAGTTCCTTCTGCTTCAAGTTTGTAAATATAATTTTTGAAAGGAATAATTCCTTGTGTTTCAATTAATTCTTTTGCATGATACATCTTTAGGATGCAAGCTGTAAAAGAGAGAGCTAAGAAATTCATATTATTTTTAGATTTAGAAAGACGAGCAATAACTTGAGCTTGAAGCATAATGATTTGTTTCTTTGTATAGTTCTTTCCTATTGGAAAATTTAGTTTTCTTAAAACACTTATCTTTTGCTCAATAAACTCATCAATAAGTACAACAAGCTTTCTTGAGAACGAATCTAGTTCAGTAAAAATGATTTCAATTTCAGTTTCATTAATATAATCTTTAACGTCAATATCATTTTCTGTTCTTATTTCAACATGAGATATCTTTAGATTATCCGCAACTTCTCTTATTTTCTTTTTTTCGCCACCAGGAGATGCAGTTAATCCAAGCCTTTTTGTGTTTTCTGGAAAGAAATTAGATACTTTCGTGTATGAGTAATCTCCAACAGCTCTATGTGCTTCATCAAAAATAATTAAATTAAAATCTTTTTCTCTAAGTAATCCATTATCAATATCATTTGCTATTGTTTGGGGTGTTGCACAAATAATTAATCCTTTTTGTAAATAAATTTGTTCTCTTTTTGCAGGAGTTATTTCTCCAGTTAATAGAATCATGTTTTCTTGCTCAATTGTTAGAAGCTTATCAAGACTTTTCTTGTGCTGAGAGATAAGTGGTTTAGTGGGAGCTAAGAGAAGAATTGATTTGCTTGAGTCATAAGTAAAAGCAATTAATAGAACAGCTACTATTGTTTTACCAAGACCAGTTGGTGCAACAACAAGAGTGCTTTGAGTAATAGCTTCAGCTGTTAGAAGCTCTTGATATAATCTTTTTTCAACTTTGTTCTTAGTGATGTATGGATGAACTATAAACTTCTCATTTTCATTTGGTTCTAGTTTATTATTTAAAGGCATAATTATCAACATCTATTGTAAATAGATATATAATAAACAAAATAAATAGGTTTCGGGAGGGGGGGTACGTGGCCAAGCATCAATGTACTTAAAATCATTTATGATGTTGGAATTTAAAAAAAAATAGAAAAAAGAAAATAGAGATATCTCTATTCCTTTTGTGTTTCTTTTAGAATTAAAGTTATTTCTAACTTTAACCGAAAAGAGCACCAAGTCCTTCAGCAGCAGATTCTTCTGTAACTTCTGGAACTTCTTCTTTCTTCTTTTCTGCCTTGTGTTCAGCAGGTGCTGCAGCAGCTACTGGCATACTTGCCTTTGCTATTGCATCATCAATGTTTATTTCTTTTAAAGTTGCTATAAGACCCTTTAACTTAGCCTCATCAGCAGTTACTCCACATGAAGATAAAACCTTCTTCATATGTTCTTCGTTTATTTCCTTCTTTGCGTTATGAAGTAATAATGCAGCGTATATATAATCCATATATTTTTCACCTTTCATTTCTTAATTTTAATTTATTGTCCCTCTGTGGGGTTTTTAGAAGCAATAGCACTTTCAAGTGCTTTTGCTTTAAGCTCTGCCATCATTATCATTGGCTCAATAGTTAAGCTTGTAGCGTAACCCATTTCAACACCAATAGCAATTGCAGATCTTATTCCTATCATTATTTGTGAATTTATTTCATCAAGATCAACAGATAATACATCTTTCTTGTAGATTAATCCAGCTTCCTTAATGCATACAACATCAAGCATTAATTCAATTGGCTTAATTCCAAGCTTTGATAATGTTGAAACAACATCAGAAGTAACAATAGCACCTTTCTTTGTAACAACAGCATCTTCCACAATATGTATTGTTGGACCTTTAACCTGTGCCTTTAAACCAACCTTTTTAAGATCAGATAAAGCTGGTCCTGGTGGAAGTCCTGTATCACATTCTTGAATGATTATATCAATTGGTGAAATCATTCCAACCTTTGCTTTTGATTTTGATTTGTTCTTCTTAATTGAAGAATAAATTTCAAATGCATTCTTATTTGATAATATTAAGATTGGTTGAGCAGGCAATTCCTTAATCAAATCAGTTTGCTTTTGTGCTTCAAGAACCTTCTTTAGAACATTCTTATTTGTAACTTTTAGTGTTACATCAGTTAAGTTCTTTTTTAGTTTATGAAGTAAAGCAGCAGGATAAGAAGAAACTGAACCTATTCCAATAACTTTGTATTCCTTAATAAGCTTATCAATTACATCAAACTGAGAATGTCTCCATTTCTTTAAATGTCTAGTCATTCGCCACCACCTACTTTCTCTGGCTTACTCATAGTTGTCTTAACATAGAGTGCTCTAACGTTGTGCTTTCCTGCTGGTAGCTTTTCAATAATTGAATTATAGATTGCCATAACATTTTCAGCAACATCTGGTTTACTCATACTCTTTCTTCCAACTTTTAGTTGAAGAGCAACAGATGATTTGTTTTTTGTGTTTGATACTTTAATCCTTGAAGTAGCTTGATCAATTATGTTTTTAATTGCTAGTGGATTTCCAGGAGCAATAATTGGCATCTTTCCTCTTGGACTTAAAACTTGTCCTAGATATTTACCAATTGTTAGCATAACAGGTCCTTCTGCTAAAAAGACATCGTAATCTGCTGACATTTTTTTAACTTCTTTTTTAGAAATTTTTTGGATATCTTCATCCAATATGATTTTATCAACTACACCTTTTAGACCTTCAGCTAAATGTTTATCTTTAACAAAAACAAGAGACTTAACACTTTGTAAATATGGATGTGGCATATTAACAAAATAATCTACTCTATGTTCTTTGTTTTTAATATTCAAATTTTTGAAAGTGATAATTAGTTCAATTGATTCATCAAACTTTCTTTCTTTTGCGCCTGAATAGAGTGTATTCAATGCACCTTCAATAACTTTTTTGTCCAAAATCTAGCACCTCCTGCATAAAAGCAGTTATTAGCGGTTGAATTTATATTTAAAATATAAATAATATAGGTTAAGAAATGTTTATAAAGATACTAGATTATAATCATTTCTCAATAATTTTTAATTTATTTCTTCTTATAGATGCCTTTTCTAAAATTATATGCTTTTAATCTTCTTTCTTTTTCTATAGCATCAGTTTCAATTTTTAATCTTTCTTTTTTTAAAGCATCAGCTTTCAAAACACTTTCTGCTCTTATTTTATTTAATTGTTTTTCATTTTCTTCTAATTTAAATAAATAGTCTGCTTTTATTTTTAATTTAGAAAGTAGTTTTGCTTTTCTTGATGGATTTTTTTCTGCCCTATATAAATCCAATATAGCTTTAAATTCAGAATTTAATATTAATGTATTAAAGAATGCTTTTTCAGTAAATAAACCAAGTAAAAATGCTTTAGTTCTTGCTTTTTCTAATAACTCGTGCTTGCCACTATTTTGAAAGTCCTTAATCTTTTTAAACGTATTTTCATTTAATTTTTCCTTAGTTGCTTTTGATAATTTATTTTCACCATTAATTCTACTAATAAATAGTGGTTTTTTTGCTTGTGGTTTTAAAGTTGGCATTTTAACAAGAATTTTAGGCATATTAATACGTCTCCATTTATTTACGTTTATAAATTCCTTTTCTGAAATTATATGCTTCTAAACGTTTTTCTAATAATAAAAATTTCTTTTTTAAGTTCTCTCTTTCTTTTATTGAGCTTACATTTAATGCTTTTTGTTTAGTATTAAAACTTTCTTTTTCAATCTTTAATTTAGAATTAATTTCATCTAATATTTTTTGGTATTGATTGGATATTGCTCTTTGTTTTTTAATTCTTTCAAATAAGTCAAGTATTTCTTTTGGGTTTCTGTTACTATCTAAATCTTTTAATCCAGTATCAAGGAGATTATTTAAACTAACATCCATTTTATGTTTTTGATAAGTTATTTCATCAAGATGTGCAGTTATTTTATTTGAATTAACATTCAACTCTTTATTTAGTTTTTCTTCTAAAAATCTTTTTTTATTTCCAATTGCTTCTTCACGAGATAGTAAACGTTCATCAATGTTAGTTAAAGTTTTAATTGATAATTTATTTTTACCTTTTGATCTTGAAATAAATATTGGCTTTTTAATTGGTGGTCTTGTTGGCATGTGTTTTTCATCTCCATTTATTTACGCTTGTAAATTCCTTTTCTAAAATTGTATTCTTGTAATCTTCTAAACATTTCATAATATTTCATATAAACAGAACCAAACTCTTCTATTTTTTTCAGAGACATTTCTGCATTTTTGAATTGTAAACTATTTATTTCTTTATTAATTTCACTTACTTTCTTTCCAAGCTCAAGTAATTTAATGTTAATATATTCTTTATTTTCAAGACCCAAAGCAGCATTTTTTAAAGTTTTTATCTTTAATGTCTCTATAGCCTTAAGTAGTTTATTAAAGTTAATCTTATTTATATTACTTTCTTGTAACATATTATAATGAGATTTTATTTTATTAATTTCATTTGCTTCTTTAACATCAAGTTTAGTTAATGTTTTTTTTGAAAGCTTATTAATTCCATTTTTCCTTTTAATAAAAATTGGATTTTTAATCTTTGGTCTTATTGTAGGCATAATTTTCATTTCCTTCTATATATTCCACCACGTAACTTAACAAGTTCTCCTGATCTGCCACGTGTCCAATCTAACTTACTTCTGAAGTTATATGCTTTTAATCTTCTTAGTATTTCTTTATATTTTTGTTCAATTTCTGGATTTCTTAAATCCATTTCCTTTTTTCTATTTTCTTCTATAAGTCTTAATAACTTAGGAATATTTTTAAGATCAGTATCAATTTCTTCAATCTTTTTAGTATATGCTTCTAATTTTTTTGGATTATCTTTAATAGAATCAAGATTATCAGTATATAATTTTCTTATTTCTTTTAATGATTTAATTTCTTGTAAATCAGATATTTGTTTATCAAACTTTACATGTATATCATTAAAAGCTTTAGTTTTACGTTCATTAAAATTAGTTTTTGTTTTTCTTGAAAGAATGTTCTTTTTATTTAATCTTAAAATAAAATTCGGAGACTTAATTGGTTGGCGACTTTGCGGCATATAATCTACCTATAATTGTTTTATAAAAAAATAAAAGAAATGTAAGTAAATGAAAAAATCATTTACTTAAGGTATTTAATTGTATTAACAAAGATTGCTTCTGATAATCCTGGATTGTAATTAAAATAAATTACTTTTCCAAGTAATAATGGTTGCTCAACAATAGCTGGTACAACCTTACCACTTCTTGCATCTTGCAAGTAAGCAATTTCTGTTCCTGTTGGACTAACATCGAATGTAACTGTTTGTATTAATCCTGCTGCTTCAAGAGCTGGAACTCTATCTATTCCATACATTATCTTATAACCTGCACTCTTACTATCAGACTTTGTAGCATAGATTATTCCATTCATGTTTAATTGATTCTTACAACTTGGAACACTATAAAGTGTAGGATCACATTTAACTGGTATGATATCTCCAAATGTTGCTGTCCAACCAATAACTGATGCATCTCCTGGTCTTTCAATACCAGAGTTTAATACAAGTATGAATTTACCACCTGATTGAACATAAGATTTAATTGCTTCACCAACAGTTCTTGTAATTGATTTATCTGAAGATAAACTTTGATCTAAGATAATTATATCATAATCCTTTATCATATCTTTTGGATTATGTTGTATTGAATCTATAGTAACTGTTCTTAAGCTTCTAATAACATCTTTATTTTCAGCATCATTTAGAACTCTAGTAAATTCTGGTGAAGGAGAACCTATAACAAGTACTGCTGCTCCCTTTCCTTCAAATAATGGAATTCCTCCTGATAGAACATTTGTTTTAAAAACAATTAACAATATTACACCTATTATAACAATTATAGGGATTATTGTTTCAAGTTTAAGTTTTAAATTGCTTGAAGACTTTCTCTTTTCAGAAAATTCTTCAGCATCGAAAGATTCTTCTTCGCCTGCCATTTTCAGTCACCATTTAGTTTTAATTAATATATATCTTTACTACACTTATTATAAATAAATATATTTATAAATAAATGTATATTTAAAGGTATCGTTATCTCTTAAAGTTAATAAGTTAGTGGTGATGGAAAATTCCTAAAAGAAAACAAATGTTTATAAACTATTTGGGAATACTTTAATATTTAATTACATTAAGATTAATGAATTAAAAAAGAAGGGTGATGGAAAAATGGGTTATTCACAAATTAGTAAAAAGAGTAAGAAGACATATTACTTACATAGTAAAGGACATTTATTCTTTTTCTCAGGAGATCCTAAAGGTGGAATCGATTTACCAGCAGGATACAAGACTATTGAGAATGAAAGAACTGGACTTCCAATGATGAAGAAGAAGTAAATCTTTATTTTATAAAGATTTATTATTTTTTCTTTTTTTTATTTTCTAATTTTATATATTTAATTGCTCTATTTCAATTAGCCTATTATACTTACAAGTTCTTTCTCCTCTAGCAGGAGCTCCAAACTTTACAAAGTCTGCACCTAAACCAATTGCAAGATCAGAGATGAAAGTATCTTCTGTTTCTCCTGAGCGGTGTGATACAACAACTTTCCACCCAGCTTTCTTTGCTAAATTAAATGCATCTATGGATTCAGATAAGGTTCCAATCTGATTTGGTTTTAGGAGAAGAGAATTACAATAGTTCTTCTGGATAGCTTCCTTAATAAGCTTAGGGTTAGTTACAAGAAGATCATCTCCTATAATATTAATTTTCTTTCTTTCAAGATAATAAAAATCAACCCAAGCTTCTTTATCAACTTCAGAGAAAGGATCTTCAATTGATGTAATATTAAATTCTTTAACAAGTCCTAAATAATAATTTATTAATAAATCTTTATCATATTCTTTATTGTTTACTGTATATGTTTTTTTCTTTTGATTATAAATTGTATTTGCTGCGCAGTCAAGACCAATAGTTACGTCTTTTGAATAACCTGCTTTATTGATTGCATCGAAGATTAATGCAATTGCAAGATGTGGGTCAGATATATTTGGTGCGAATCCACCTTCAAGCCCAACATTTGTTGCGCTAGTGCCATACTTTTCAAGAAGTTTCTCTTTTAGTTTATGATAAATTTCAGTTGATGCTTGAATGTTTTTTTCAATTGTATTAAAGTGAGGAATTATTTGAAATTCTTGGAAAGGTAAAGAATTACCAGCATGTGCTCCACCATTTATTATGTTTAGAATAGGAGTTGGCATAACATACTTATTATTTTTATTTAATCTTCCAATATATTTGTAAAGAGGAATATTAAGTTCTTGAGATGCAAGACGTGCAACTGCAAGACTTGTGGAAAGAATTGCATTTGCTCCAAGATTTGATTTATTATCAGTTCCATCAAGTTCAATTAATTTATTATCTATTGCTTTTTGATCAAAGATAAACATTCCTTTAAGTGCTTTATTTATTTTTGTATTAATGTTCGCAATTGCATGCTTAACATCAAGACCGAAATACATTTTATCTTTGTCTCTAAGTTCAATAGCTTCTCTTGAGCCTGTGCTTGTTCCTGATGGAACAATTGCAGAAGCAACAGCTGTGCCTGAGAATACAAAAGTCTTGATTGTAGGAATACCACGAGAATCAAGAACCCTTATTGCTTTAACTTGTTTAATTTCTCCAAATTCTGGAACTTTTACATTTGATTTATTTTTGTTCTTCATCATTCAAGTCATCTTCTTTAGCTTCTTTTAATTTTTTTTGTATTTCTTGTTCTTGTTTTTTCTTAATTATTGAAGCCATATCAAGTTTCCCAAAATCAATAGCTCCAATTAAACTTCTTTGTAAAGCCTTTGTTGCATATGAGTTAAGATATGAATAATCAAATTCTGGTTTTTCAACTAAGTATTTTTTAAATAATTCATACTCAGGAGTAATTACATGTAATTTTTTAATTTCTTCAATAAATGGTTTGTGATTGTTTGATAAAGTTTCCTTTACAAGTATTACGTTTGCTTTTGTATATCTTCTAACATAAAAAGCATCAGTCCAAATATCATGACCAATAACTAATGAATCATCTATGTCTAATTTATTTTCTTTTAAAAAATGAACCTTATGATAATCATCTTCAGCATTAGGGTTTTCTTTAAACTTTTTTTCTTTTAGTTCCTTATCTTCAGGAGATAAACTATTTAAGTAAGAATCATCTATGTATGCAATATTATTTTCTTCAAAATAATTTAATAAGTTGTTTTCTTTAATTATTGGTTCTGCAATTTCTTTTCTAAGCCCAGTAACCAAATACATTTTAATATTGTTTTCTTTACAAAAAGTTTTAAGATCACTAAGGTATTCTAGTTGCATATCCTTATACGCGTGACCTTTTGTTAAAACATCATAAAATCCAAAAATAATGTGTTTCATCTTAATTTCCTCAAAAATCTTATAAATTCCATCTATTTATATACTATTATAAAACAATAATAAATATAAACATAATTGATATATATATATACGATTAATAATATACTTAAAGGGTGCTATTGATATGGGAAAACAACTTGCAAGTGGAATTTTAATAGGAATTGGTATAGGACTTTACATTCCAGATTTACCAGGAATATTATCTAAAGTAAACATGTACTTAGGATTAATAGTTATTGTTGTTGGAAT
>JBAWVI010000022.1:0-12392 GCA_037147375.1 archaeon
CTAATGGTGTATATAAACTTACACCAATAAATTTACCAACAGATGTAATTAAAGTGCAATATCTTCTTGATGAAACATCTGAGCTTTGTTTAAAAGATAAAAATTCAACAAATTTTTCATGCGATTTTAATAGCTTTGATTTTGAAGATGGAAATCACCTAATTTCTGCACTTGCTTATGATAAGGCATTGAATGTAGGAACAAAAAAAATTTCAGTAGCTGTTGAAAATGTTAATGAGGTTATGGTAGAAAGAGAAGAATTATTAGAATCAATTGAATTTAATTTAGATTTAATTAATTCAGAATTAAATATTTATGAAGCATTACTTATTACAATAAATTCAGATGTTAATATTAAATTAAACACTGTGTATGAAAAAATAACTGCAGCACAGACATTAGTTGGAGTTAATGAAGTTTCAGCAAATGAATTATATAATCAAGCAAATAATATTTTAATTGAAGTGAAAGATGTGCTCCCAAAGCAATCAACAATTAAGCTTAAAACTATTTCAAGTAAATATGATTCAAATTCATCAATTGATGTGACTTTATCAACTAATGATGCAAACACAATAACTAATACAACTAAGTTATATGAAACAGCAGCAATAACAGTTGATCGTAATTTTTTGATTATGGATGTAAGTTCTCAAAAATATTATTCAGTTTCACTTGAATTTAAAAATTCATCCGCAAATCCAATAACAATTACATTTATTGAAGAAATTCCAAAAGAATTTGCAAGCGATATTAGAGATTTAATATTTGCAGATAAAGTTGAAGTTTTAGTGACTGATCCAGTAATTAAACACACAATTACTATACCTGCAAAGGGATCAACCATTGTAAGATATAATAAAAAAGATCCAATTACTGAATTAGATGTAATAACAAAATTCGAGTTAATTAATTTTAAATCTCCTGTAATTTTATCTGGAGAAGTTGCTTCTAATAAATTAATAATTGTTTCATCTACTATTAAACAAAAATTGTTTACTTATATTGGTATTTTCGTAATTTCATTACTTCTTTTATTAATAATTACATGGCTTGTTGTTTCTGCAAATAAGAAAAAACCTGAACTTGGTAAACCAACTGCAAAAGATGAAATATATAATACTCTTGGAAAAGGAGATTTTGAAAAACTATCAAAGCTTAAAGATAATCCATCTACTAATAATAAGATTAATGAAGGAATGGGTAATCCTACTGCAAGTAAAGTTGCTGTTGATGATAAATTTCAAAGTAATTATGATTTTATATTAGATGCCGTAAAACGATCAAACAGAGATAAGAAATGATAGAAGGCATAGATAAAAGGATAGTAATTGCTGGTGGTGGGCCAATAGGGCTTTACACTGCATACTTAATTAAGAAGCTTAATCCAAATATACTTGTTATTGTGCTTGAAGAGCATGAAGAAGTAGGAATTCCTACTTGTTGTTCAGGACTTATTTCTTTATCTGGATTTAATAAGACTAAACTTAAAGATTATATAAATATCAATGATTATGTTATAAATAAAGTAAGAGGTGCTGATATATTTGGACCTCATGCAGTTATTTTGAAAGTAGAATCTAGAGAGTATAAAGCAATTGTTATTGATAGAGAAAAATTTGATAAGAAAATAAGAGATCTTGCATTATCTTTAGATGTTGATATTCAATATAATCAAAAATTAATTTCTGTTGAAGAGGATAATATTAAGGTTAAAGATTTAAAAACAGGAATGATTTCTGATTTAAGATTTGATTTTTTAGTTGGAGCTGATGGTCCAAATTCAATTGTTAGAGATAGTATATTAACTACAAAACCAGAAACTGAATTTATACACACTTATCAGGTTATGGTTGAAGGTGAATTTGGAACTGAAGGGGTTTCTGTTTATCTTGGAGATTTTGCAAAAGGTATGTTTGGGTGGGTTATTCCTGAATCACCATATAGAGCAAAGATTGGAGTTGGAACTAGTATTGGAACTAGAAATCCAAAAGAGCAGTTTGATAAATTTTTAGAAAGAAGTAAAATTAAGTTTGATAATGTTCTTTCAACAACTTCTGGAATTATTCCTGTTTCAAAACCACTTGAAACATATGCGCGTCACAATCGTTTGATTGTTGGAGATGCTGCTTGTTTTGTTAAAGCAACAACTGGTGGAGGAATAAACTTTGGTCTTCTTTCAGCAGAGGCAGCTGCAAAAGCAGTTAATGAAAGAATAAAAGAGTTTAAGGATCTTGAAAGCAATTACAAGCATCTTCTTTCAAGATATACAA
This sequence comes from archaeon, assembly GCA_037147375.1. Taxonomy (GTDB): domain Archaea; phylum Iainarchaeota; class Iainarchaeia; order Iainarchaeales; family CSSED10-239; genus JBAWVI01. The sequence goes on from JBAWVI010000022.1 coordinate 2,274, forward strand.
GTGAACTTAAAACACATTATAAGATTAGAAAGTATATGGATTCCAAGAATAATATTGAACTTGAGAATCTTTTAATTAAGCTAAAAAAAATTGGTATTGAGAAATTCCTTGAACAAAGAGGGGATATGGATTTTCCAAGTTATTTTATGCCAAGATTATTAACAAACCCTGGTTTCATTACTCTTGCTCCTGAAATAATAAAGTTTCTAAGAAGTTAATTAATTTTAATTTTTCATAATTAATATATTTCCTTTAAAATTAGTGTTTTTAAGCTTTTTCTATTAGTATATATACTTATTAATTATACTAGGACTAGCAACAACTAAAACAACTGAGGGGGAAATAATATGGACACAATGGAAAACAATATTATTTACATAGGTAAAAAAAATACAATGTCCTATGTTTTAGCTGTTATCACACAGTTTAATCAAGGTGCAGAATCAGTTATTATCAAAGCTAGAGGAAAAACAATTTCAAAGGCTGTTGATGTTGCAGAAATAGTTAAAAATAAGTTTGTAAATACTTTGAAAATAAAAAATATAGAAATTTCAACAGAAGAAATTATTACTGAAAACAATACACCTATGAAAGTATCTGCAATAGAAATAACTTTACTTAAGTAGTTTTTATAAAAAAAAAGGGAGTGAAAATATATAGTTAGAAATACAATTGATTGGGTTGCAATAATTCTTTTGATTATTGGTGGTCTAAATTGGGGTCTTGTTGGGATTTTTAATTTCGATTTAGTTAAATTTTTATTCTCATCAATATCAATACTTATAAATATAATTTATATTCTTGTAGGTATTGCTGCAGTATATGGAATAATTAGAATAAAGAATATATAATTATATATTCTTTTTTTTTATTTTTAATTTACAACTAACTTAGGTATTGGAAGATTTAATTTTGTAAAGTATGTATTTACATCTAAAACAAAGTTCTTGTTTGTTACAAGTATATTTTCTTTTTCAAGCTCTATAAATCTTGGAGAGGTACGCTCTGGTGGGCAAGATCTAATTATCATCTCTTGTTTGATTGCTTTAATTGCATTTGCAACTTCGGGTGTGTAAAATTTAGTATTTGTGTGTGCCATAAATCTAGGTATTTCAGATAATAAATCAGAAAGAAGAGAATATTCTGTCATATACAGAGTGTATGCAAAATTATTATCAAGCTCGCTTGATACTTTATTTGAATAATTAAGATAATTACTAATTGAAATTGATTTTTCTATGATTTTTAATCTATTAATAAGTTTTGATATTATTTCAGAGATAAATGATTCGTTCTTTAAGCAATACCAATTAAGCTTATTGTTTTCATTAGTAATTGTTACGTCTCCAGTCTCTGATAATCTAATAGCATCAGATAAGGGAATTTGTTGTTTTTCTCCAAAAAAGAATGGACCACAAGGAAGATCTTTGATTTTATTTTCATGCATGTAAACTAATCGATTCTCCTGTCTTTCATCTTCTTTATGATATTGATATCTAAATTGTTTATTAGTTGATATAAAATAAAATCCATTTCTTTCAAACCTTACCTCGACTAATGAGTTAGATAACGTATTTAAATCAAATATCTTGCTTGGTTTACAGCAAGAGCAATTAATTGTTTCAAATCCAACATTATAACGCCCTTTTAAAAGAAGGTGAGGCAGTACATTTGAAAAATCAAGACAATAACTTTTTTTCAAAGATTCTTTTTTTCTAGGGATAGATACAATTGGTCTATTTTTCAGAACTAGTGCATTTTTATAAAAATTATTTTCAAATAAAGTATTCAATATTTGATCATTTGGAATTTCATTACTTGGGTTTATATATAATAAGTTACTTGTAATTAGTTTTCTTGTAATAGATGTACATATTTTTGTTTTTTCTGAATCAGAAAGATTATTTGTGATCTTCTTTATCGCAATATGTAAATCATTTTCATCTTTTATTTTTTTAATTTTATTTTCATGGGTAATGCAAAAGGTATCATAATAACTCCAATTATTGTTTAATAGGTATTGTCTTTCAGGTTCTAAAAGAATTATATTCTTTCCTGTTGATATTGAAATAATCTTAGAACACTTTTGTAAGATATCATAATTTCTTGCATTTACTTTAATTTTATTTAATTCAATTCCTTCTATTTTAATATCTCCTTTGAATTCAGAAAGAAGCTTTTTTCCAAGATCTTGTGGAATATCAATATAAAAATAAGGATTAAATTTTTCTTTGTATGTAAAATCAAATTTGGAAGATAAAAGATTATTTGAAAAATAGAGTACAATTCTGTTTTTTTCATTCTCATATATAGAATTTAATAAATATAATTTTTCCATAATCTATTTTCCTTATAGTTTCACAAATCCTTGATGTTTAGGGGAGAGAAAAAGATGATTGGTGGCAGGCCATATCATCTTAATCTTTAAAGAAAGCTTTAAATTAAAAGAGTAAAAAGAGGGAATCCCTGCCCCCTTCAAAACCCTTCCGCTTTTCCTATTTTCTATTATATATGTACTACAAGGTAGGGTATATGCTTTTGGGAGGGGGGTATCTGGCCAAGCATATTTGTTATCCAAACTATAGTTTTTTATATACTTTATAATATATATAATATATATCAAATAAATTTGATTAATAACAAATTAATAAGAATATTATGATTTATATAACTGGCCACATATATCCTACTACTGATTTAGATAGTATTGCTTCATCAATTCTTTTACCTAAATTTATTAAAAAGAAATATAATTTAGAATCAAAAGCAATATATCTTGGATCAAAGAATAATGATCTATCAAAACTTATAATTAGATTAGGTTTTTCTTTTCCAAAAAAGTATACTATAGATAAAACAGATTTATTTGTACTTGTGGATCATAATTTACCAACTATTTCTATACATACTAAAGGATATAAAAATAGAATATTTGGAATTGTTGATCACCATAGAGATAAACAAACAGAATATATAAAGTTCAAGATTATAAAAAAGTTAGGATCGTGTGCAACTATAATTTATAATTTATACAAACAAAATAATATTGAAATTAATAATAAAGAAGCAAAGTTAATGTATTATGCAATAATTGTTGATACTTTAGGACTTTCTGTTGATGCAACTAGAAAACAAGATATACTAGTTATTAATGAATTAAAAGCAAAATATAAAAACCTACCATCAATAGAATTTGTATTATCAGATGTATTTAATTTTAATCTAAATAAAAGTATTAAACAAAAATTATTAGAAGATGAAAAAATATGCACTTATAAAAAAAATAAAATAATCCTTTCAAATATTAAAACAAATGGTGAACTTATTAATTTAAAAGCCATAAAAAAATATTTGAAAAAAGGTTTTCATCTAAATGTAGTTATGATTTTAGATTTGAAAAATAAAACCACAGATATATATTATTTTGGTAAACTATCTAAATATTTCATTAATAAAAAGTATAATAAATTATTATCAAGAAAACGATATTTAGTGCCATTTATTGAGAAAAAAATAGATAAACTAGATATTCCACAATAATTTAAACTATTGTGTTTTTTAAAAAAATATAATTTATAATATATTTTTAAATAGTTTCAAGTATATAATATATCTAAAATATAATATAAAATAAGGTAAAAAGATAAGAATACTATGTGTTTAAAAAAAATAAGTTTATTTTTTAAGAAAAGAGCATTTTATCTATTTGTATTTATATTAATTATTTTATTTATTTTATTTGTGAGAAGTTTAAATATATATGTACTTTTAATAATATTTGGATTCTTATTTTACTTTTTAATATTATCCATAATAATTGCAAAGAAATACCCAACAATTTCAAATTCAAAGCAATTTCCAAAGAAAGCACCAAAAGTAGCTGTAGTTACTTATGCATTTAATAATTTCCAACCAATTCTTTTAACTGTTGAAAGACTAAAACAATTAGAATATCCAATCCCATTTACTGTTTACGTTATCACGGATGGAACTTGTAAATTTCTTGATAAAGTTCCTGGTGTGAAACAAATTATTCTTCCTAAAAAATACTTTCTTAAATCAGATATTAATCTTAAGTCGAGAATAATAAATAAGGGCTTGAAGTATATAAAAGAAGAAAATGTGTTTCAAGTAGATGGGGACACTATTCCAAATAAGGATGTTTTAATGAAACTAACAGGAACACTTAGGGATAATGTTGTTATGGCTATTGGTTCAGTTGGAGTAACAAACACAAATAATTTTATTGAAAAAGTACAAGTTGTGGAATATAATTTTGGATTTGGATTTCCAAGAATGGTTATGACTGCAATGAATTCTTTAGATATTGGAACTGGTGCATTATGTCTATATAAGAAAAAAATATTTGATGAAGTGGGAGGATATGATGTAAATAATATTACAGAAGATAAGGAAATTGTATATAAATTCATTGAACATGGATATAGAGCTGAATTTGTTGTTGATGCTAAAGCAAAAACAATAGTTCCTAGTACTATAAAAGGTTTTTATATTCAAAGAGTTAGATGGTTTAGAGGAGGATATGATGTAACCAATAAATATGCACATTTTTTGTTTAAGAAAAATCTTGGGTTCTTTTCATTCTTCTTTATATATACTACAGCAGCCATGATTTTAGGTATGTTATTTGTTTCAAAAACAATTTATGATTTCGTTAGTAATTTTATAATAAATGGATATTATTATATTTCTAATTTTATAAACTATGGTTTTTCATTTACTGATTTATTAAATATCAAAATTTCATTTGTACCATTTATGAATTCATTATTATTATTAGCTTTAATTTCAATTACTGTTGCACTTTATTTTATTATTATTTCATTTAAATATAATGATTTTAAATTAGAAAGAAAATATATAATTCCATTATTCTATATGATTTTCGTACATGGTTTTATATTACTTTTGATAAGTATTATTAGTATAATCTATGGTGTATTCGGAGTGAAATATAAATGGTAAAATATATTACTGCAAATGTTTTTCTAACTGCATTTTTGATATTATTAATTGTATTAATGATTGCATTTTTTGGAGTTATGGCTTATGATAATTATAAAAAAAGTGGTTATGAAGAAGATATAAAGTTATTAAATCAACAAATGGTTCTTGATGATTTATTTATGGTTTATGTTGCTGATTCAAACAATACAGCGGAGAAATGTGATATTCTTGAAAAGCAATATAATGCGCAATATAATCTTAATAGACAATTATTAAGTAGACTTAGACAAATAAATGAAAATGCATTAGTTCCGACAAGCAACTATATAAAATATATGTATGTATTAACTAATGTTAAATTATGGATGTACCATAAAAAATTAAATATTGATTGTGATAAAAATAAAACATTAATATTATATTTTTATTCTGAAACAATTAGACAAGGAAAACTAGATAGAATAAAAGATGAACAGTTAAATAATCTATTTGAAGACACATTAAATAATTTATCAGATAGATGTAATAATGTAAATGTATTTGTTTTACCTTACAATAAAGAAATAATTATTTTAAATCAAATAATTTCAGATTATAATGTAAATAATTATCCTGCAATTGTTATTGATAAAAATGTATATTATAATGTATCACCTCTAAAAGATTTTAATTGCGAGTAATATAATGGAGAATAATTATGGCAACACAAGCGACCCACATACACTTTGTTAAGGAAGAATACTATAAACATCCAAATCTTTTCGCGAAAGTGGATTTACCTAACGCCTATTTTGGATCTATCCTAGCTGATGTGTATTATGTTAAATTATATGGTAGAAAGAAAGCTAATTTTGGTGTTGCTCTGCATACAAAAGATTTTGGATTATATTTAGCAAAAAAATTATTTGCTGAAGCTCACAATAATAAAGAAAGATCTTTTGCAATCGGTTTTGTATCTCATTTCATACTTGATAAATATATTCATGGTTATTTAATGGAAGTTGGTATGTTTAGTAGGGTTGAACATATGGCTATTGAGTTTTTTTTAGAAGCAGAAGTTGCTCGTGAAAGAAACAATATGAAAATAAGACGCTATCCAAAAGCTTTATTTAAAAGAACTTTAAAAAGAGATTACCCACACGTTTATAAAATATACAAAGACGAATTACATGTTTATTTTCCAAAGCTTATAATGTATAAATTTGCAAATGATGTTATATTTAGATACATGTTAACAAGTAAATATCTTCATAGTCATCCACAAAAGAATATATTCCTTGATTTATTTTTGAGGATCTGCTATTATTTACCACTAAAAGCATATGATTACAGAATAAATACATTAATTTATCCAAGTCATCATTTAAAGGAAAAATATCTTGGGGAAATGAAAAAAAGATATCATCTTGCTCAAATTGAATTCCATGAGTTCATGAAAGATTTACCAAAATCAAATCCAATCTTTTAGATTGATACTATTTTTGTTAATTAATATAGTTTTTTAAATTATATTAATTTAACTTTTGGAATAATTCCAAATGAATATAATCCATTTCCATAAAATCTTTGCTCTTTTGAGAAATAAATGTCTTTAAATGAATTTATTAGATTACCAGTAAATCTTAAATCTGTAATTGTATCCTTGAATTCACCATTAACTATTTCTTTTCCAGCTCCAATAACTAATGAAAAGTCTCCAGTTGTGATTTTATTTGTGTGCATTCCTAAAAGAGAATAAATTAATATTCCCTTCTTGGTTCTTGAGATAATATCTTCTATACTTTCGCTTCCAGGAAGTTGAATAAGATTTGTGTGATTACAAGAAATAGTGCTTCCTACTCTAAACCCATTTCCTGTGATTTTTTTATTATATTTTATTGCATTGTATTGATCATAAATTGGTGTGTGAAATGTGCCAGCATCAAATATTGTTTTCTTCTCAGTTCTAAATCCTTCATCATCAATTGAACAAGAACCCATAAAATCATCAATGTGTGGTTCTTCATTGATTGTTAGATTTTCAGAGAAAACCTTCTTTCCAACAAATGAGTGAAGATAAGATTCATTTTTTTCAATAACTTCCCCAATTGTTCCTGGTATGATTAATCCAGAAAGTATATCATTAAATACATCTGGAGTGAAAATTAAAGTATATTCTCCTTTTTCTCCAACCTTTGGATTTAATAAAATATTTGCATCATGTTTTGCTTGATTAAATGTTCTTGTAATGTCTATATCTTCTGCTTTTGTAAATATATCAGAATAAGAACCACTTGATTGTTTTTTGTCTTTTGTAACTACATTTACTCCAAGATTAATCATTGATCTCTCTTCTTCCTTTTTTGTATAAGGATTAATATAAAACTCATAATTTTCAATTTTGTTTAATCCCCCTTCATAAGAAGAAATATATTTTTCTTTTTTAAGTTCGTTCTTAATTTTTGGAATAAAGTTTGTAAAATCAATATTTCTAATTTCTTTATCGAAATTTATGTGTGTGTTTGATTTAGCATGCCCAAAATCATTAATTTTAATATCATTCTTTAATTTTGCAATTATTTTTGCTTTATTAATTCCTTTTCTTATATTCTTTTCATTAATTTCAGTAATTGTATAAAATCCAATTTGTACATTAACTATTACTCTAATATAAAGAACTGCACTTTCAATATTTGTTCCTTTTGTAACATCAAATTTTTCAAAAGTTATGCTTACTTTCTTTCCAGAAGAATATATAAATTCAACTTTTTCTTCCTTTGAAATTTTTTCACATAAATTATATACTTCTTCTTTATTCATGATTTGTTCCACCAACTATAACATTATCTATTTTTAAAAATGGGCCACCATCTCCAACATATGCGGTCTGATTTGCTTTTCCACAAAAACCAGAACCTTCTAAATGTTGTATATTTCCAATCTTTGTTATATTATTTAAGTATGTTAATATATTTCCTGAGATTGATGCTTGTTTAAATGTACCAATAATCTTTCCTTTATCATACTTTATAGCTTGCTTTATACCAAACATAAAGGTTCCAATTGATGGATCAACCATTCCTCCAGCAAATCCTTTAAGATAATATCCACTAAAATCAGTTAGCATATCTTTGTGTTTATCCTTTCCAGGTAGAAAAAAAGTATTACTCATTCTTACAATTGGCATGCTTGAAAAACTTTCGGCTCTTGCAGAACCATTTGATTTTTCATTTTCTATTGTTGCAGTTTCAATGTTTGTCATGTAATCATTAACAACTCCATTTTTAATTAAAGTTGTTTTATTTGCTCTTATTCCTTCATCATCATAAACCATGTGACCAAATCCATTACTTGTAGGATCATCAACAATTGTGATATCTTTATTTTTAGTTAAAATCATTCCTTTTTTCTTTAAAACAGTAGCATTTACTAATTTTGCATCAGCTTCACAAGGATGACCTATAGCTTCATGAGCAAGAAGTCCAACAACTTCTGGGTCAAGCACAATATTAGCCTTAATTGCATTACATGGTTTTGAGATTAATAATTCTCCAAGAATACTTTTATTTTCAGAAAGTAGTTCATTCTTTTTTTCAAAGGTAATAGCATCAAGTCCACCTTTTTTGCAGAATCTATTTAAATTTGTTTCAATAATTTCATTCTTTTTTCCAGTCATAAATGAATACATCATTATGTACGGTTCATCTTGATAAATATAACTCCAAGGATTTACAAAATATTTTTCAGTATAATCTTCCTTATATCTTATTTCTGATTCAAGTAGTTTATAATCTTGATTATTCTTTGTGATTATTTCATTATTTATTTTAACTAGTTCATTTACCTTGCTTTCAAGAGAAGAATCTTCAAAACTTTTGTGCTTGTATTTAATGGTTGCTTTGTTTGCAGCAAAGTTTTGCATATCTGTTTTTTTAGTTAACTTCTCTGTTGCTCTTATGCACTCATCAATAATTAATTTGTAATTATCAAGATTAGTTGTTGAACAAAAACCAAGCTTCTTATTTTTATATATTCTAATTCCAATTCCTGTAATTTCAGTATCTCCAATTGCTCTTACCTTATTATTATCAATTACAATTCCTGTTTTCTTGCTTTTTTCAAGACGTATGTCATAATAATCTAGATCTTTTCTTTCAAGATAGTTTTTTATATTTTCAAGTATAGATTCAATTTCTGTTTTTTTAAAATTAGATTTAGCTTTCATACAATATATATGTTAAGAAATCTTTTTAAACTAAATATACTATATATATCTTATATTCTATATAAATTCTAAAATTATAACAGTAAGGCAAAAAAATGACACTAAAAGAACAAGAATCTAAAAAAAATAATTATAGATTCACAAAATCATTATTAATTAAAAAAAGAACATCTTTTTTACATAAAATTTATTATAGTTTAGTTTCAATTCCACTTATTTATAAATATAAAACTAAACTTAAATATGTGTCTTTAGGGTTTTTTGGAGAAATTGTTGATTTCTTATTATTATTTATATTAACTTCTTTCTTAAATGTTTATTACCTTTTATCAACCATAATTGCATATGTTGCTGGCATGTTTGTTAATTTTAATTTACATAAAAATTATACATTTAAATATAATACAACTAATCTATGGAAAAATCTGTTTTCATTTTTTAAATATACAATGATTTCTATAACTGGATTAGTAGTTACAGTAATTTTAATGGGTGTTTTTGTTGAATTTATTGGCATGCATTATCTTCTTGCAAAATTAGTTGCTGGTATGATTGCATTTTCTATAAACTATTATGGTCATTCATATATCCTTTCTCATCAAAGATTTTTAAATTAAGTAAATAAATAACCAAACCCAATGTTTTTAATTATTTATATATACAATATTATTGATAATTATGACTGATTTATTAAAAGAAGATATTGGATATCTAGTTTTAATCTCAAAAGAGATAAACGGAAAGAAGATTGAACATAAAGGTTATGTTGTTGATGTGTCTAAAGATGTTATAAAACTCAAACTTTTAGATAATGGATATAATATAGATGTTTCAGTTGATGGTAATACAATAATTCAAAAGTTTCCAGAAAAAATAAACCTTGGTTCAATTCCTATTATTAAGCTTAAAGAAAATAAAGATCTTCCTTCTATTACATATATTGGAAC
>JBAWVI010000023.1:0-10757 GCA_037147375.1 archaeon
CTATGAAATTAATGGAAAGATTTAAAGAATTTATATCTTCATCAAAAAGAATAATCTCAATTTCCCAAAAACCAAGTAAGAAAGAATTTTGGTTAATGGCAAAGATTATTGGTCTAGGTATAATTATTATTGGAGTTATTGGTTTTTTAATTAAATTTACAATGCAATCTATAGGATTTTTTTAAATGATTTTAGGTTAAGGTAATGTGATATAATATGATTTTTACAATAAGAACTACAGTTGGACAAGAAAAGGTTATTATTGACATGCTTCATAATAGAGCAAAGCAAGAAGAACTTGAAGTTTATTCCTTAGTTGAAATGGCGGACCTTAAAGGATATATTCTTGTTGAGGCTGATTCAGAAAAGACTGTAGAAATATTAATACATAATGTTCCTCACATTAAAGGTGGAAAAATAGTTGAAGGAAACATAGATATTAAAGAAATAGCTGGTGTTCTTGAATCTCGTCCACTTATGAGTTCATTAAAACCAGGAAACACAGTTGAAATAATTTTAGGTCCATTTAAGGGATCACGTGCAAAGATAGTTAGAGTAAATCTTGCAAAGGAAGAGGTTGTTATTGAATTATTTGATGCAACTGTAAAAATACCAATTTCAATGAAAGCAGAAAACGTTAAGGTTCTAAACTAAAAAAGGAAAAATTAAAAAGAAGAGTGATTAAAATATGGCACAAACAATAAAGGTTTTAGTAGACGCAGGACATGCTAATGCAGGTCCACCAATAGGCCCAGCACTTGGTCCAATTGGAGTTAATACAATGAATGTTGTTAACAAGATAAATGAATTAACAAAAGACTTAGAAGGAATAACTGTTCCAGTTTCAATAATTATTGATAATAATAAGAATTTCACAATTGAAGTTGGTTCACCAATGACAAGTGCATTAATTAAGAAAGAATTAAGTGCAAAAAAAGGTTCAGGAAAAGCAGGAACTGAAAACATTGGAAACATTTCTTTTGATCAAGTTAAAAAGATTGCAAGAGCAAAGTATAATCAATTAATTTCAAGAACAGAAAAATCATCAATTCTTGAGGTTCTTGGAACTTGTAGAACAATGGGTGTTACTGTTGATAAATTATCAATTAAAGAAGTAACAGCTAAGGTAAAATCAGGGGAATATAAATTATAAATATTCTTCCTATCTTTTTCTTTTTTTTCTAATTTTAATAAATCTTATCTATTTTTTAAGAAAAGAATAGATTTTTATATGCTTTTGATATTATATCTAATAACAAAAATATATTTTACGAGGGGATATTAGATGAGATTTAAGATATTTATTATACTTATATTATTAACTTTCTTTTTACCAATTGTTCAAGCAGCTTATGCAGATTTTGGGATTAATGAGCTAATTGTTCCACAATCAATTAAGGAAGGAGAAGATCTTAATTACACTATAGTCCTTTCAAATAATTCTGGCGCAGGTTCTGTAGACGTAACTGTATGGATTTTACCGCCTACAGGAACATCAATAAATATAGGTACTATATCACGTGCTGTCCCTGCAAATGGTACTGCAGACTTTAATGTAACAATAGATGACCCTTCAGTTGTTGATTTTGTAAATTCAAATAACCCTTATTCAATTTATGCAACAATTCCAACAGAACCAAATGGAAATATTGCAAATAATGCTTATACTAAGTATTTTACTGTAAGAAAAGCAAGTAAAAAAATACCTGTTCCTGATATGCCTATAGTTCTTGGAATGGTTCTTGCAATCTCAATTGTGTTTATCTTAGCAAGAGATAATAAAAATAAAAAATAAAGAATAGATGAATTATGGAACAAGAAATCATACAAAAGCACATCTTAGCTGGTGAAATTAATCATAATGCACAAAAGCTTGCAAAAAAACTAATTAAACCTGGAGTTAACTTGTTTGAAGTTGGAGAAAAAATTAATTCTTTTATTTTAGAAAACAAGGGAGTTCCTGCTTGGCCAGTTAACTTATCTATTAACCATGAAGCAGCACATAATACCTATAATCCTGAAAAACAATATATTCTAAAGGAAGAAGATATTCTAAAAGTTGATATTGGAGTTTCAATTGATGGTTATTTATCTGATTCAGCTATAACAATTATATTTTCAAAGAAGCATGAAACATTAAAAGAAGCTAGTGATAAAGCACTTGCAAATTCAAAAAAGTTCTTGCAAGAGAACACAAAGACAGCTACTATTTCAGACATAGGTACTGTGATTGAAAACACAATTAGATCTTATAATTTCAAACCAATAATTAATTTAACAGGACATGTTCTTGGTCATTATCATGTACATGATTATCCTTCAATTCCAAATGTTAAGAATGGACTTAAGATTAAGTTTTCTGAAATTGATAAAGCATTTGCGCTTGAACCTTTTTCATCAACTGGAGATGGGTATGTTAATGAAGGAGATGAAGTACTTATCTTTGAGCATATTGATGATAGACCACTAAGAAACAAAGAAGCTAAGCTACTCTTAGAAGAAATTAAAAGATATAATGGTCTTCCATTTTCTGAAGTTTGGATAGGAAAAGGAATGGATAGTTTTTCAAAAAAGTTTGCATTAAGAGAATTATTAAAATCAGAAGCAATAGCATCATATCCAGTCTTAGTTGATAAGAAAGGAAGCTTTGTAAGCCAAGCAGAAACAAGTTTTGTAATTACAAAGGACGGATTAATTGATTTGGTGAAAGTTGATGAACTTTAAGGAAGATTTCTTAAGTAAACAAAGCATACTTAAATTGCTTTTAATAGTTATATCAATGTTAATCTGGATTTACTTTTACACTGCATCTAAAGTTTCATTAAGCATATTAATTGTGTTTGACTTACCATCAATTATGAATACTTTTGTTACACTTAATTTTGGTCTTTTCTTACTTTTATTTCCAATAACCTCTTGTATTGTTATTGCATTATCTAAAGGTAAAGATCTTTTGCTTGATATCTTGCAAGTTTCTATAGGTATTGTTATAGGTCTCTTGTTTGGATTAATAATATTTGGGCTTGGAACAGGTTTCTTACTATTTGGATTATTTTATTTAGTATCTCATATAATTTTAGAAGTATTAACACATCATAAGTTTAAAGAAAAAGAAAAAAGAAAATTATTTTCAGTAAATAATTATGCAACTTCAAAGATTAGTATCTTACTTACAGTAACCTTGCTTGTTGTTACTATGATTATTATTTATCCACATCAACAAGAATCAGCACAATCAATGGAAGCTGGAATTGTAAATATGTTTGTTGGAGATGACTTAAGTAATTGGCTTGGAACATCATACAACATAAGTAAAATTAGTACTAAATCCGCAATTGATTATATTATGTCAACTCCTGAATATAAGGGGTTATCAACAGTAAATGATGCAAAGGTAGATAAGTTTACTGAATTTATGAGTAATCAAGCATCTGAGCTTGAAAAACCAACAACTGAAAAGGATGTAAAACTAGCATACGCTAATCTTACTGATGTGAAATTAAAACAACAAATACTAGAAACTATTCGTGCAATTCCATTACTTGTAATTGTTGAAGAATACTTTGCATTTGTGTTTGCTTTGTTACTTGCATCACTTGCTCAATTATACTTTTCAATTGCATTTTCACTTCTTGGTATTCTTTATGTTTATATATTTTATAAATTGTTTTCAGTAGATGATGATGAGGAAAATAAGTGAAATTAAATGAAATTAATTAACTATGCATTAATAATAATTGGATTATTATTTTTTGGGTCACAAATACATGCTATCTCTTTATTTAATGCACAAGACGTTTCTAAGAATTATTTACAAACAAATGAAATGATTGATGCATTTTCTCAAGGAAGCATAACTTGTGATAAAAACACATACTTTGTAATTCCAATTATCTCAAACTCAAATGATCTTTCGTTCTTTGTTATAATTTCAGAAAAAGATGGACTTGTTTATTCAACAAAAGATGAAACAACTGCAATTAGTTTATTAAAATCAGAATATATCTTAAGATCTTTGTATTATTCTAATAACACAAATTATTTATCAACTCAATTGTTTGATAGAATGGATAGATTAATTTCTTTGCTTGATTCTAAAAAATCTAGACTTGAAGGATTAATTGCTGCAAGCTATCCATATGATGTTAAAACAGAGATAACAAGCACAAAAAACAAGCTTGTTACTTTAAATACTTCACTTGAAACTTTAAAAACAAACTTGAAGGAAATGTATGATCTTCAACAAGCATTTGTTTATTCTCCTAATTGCTCAAGTCTTGGAACACTTACAAGCAAGTTTAGTTCTGCATTTATAGGATACTCTGAAATTTCTAAGCAATCACTTGATTATCTTGATGCAACAGATACTGCTACAAAGGTTGTTGTTGCAAGCACACAATTATCTGATGAAGATAAGAGAAGTATATTAGGTTTTATAACTCCACCAAGTAGTTTAAACTCAGAAGTTACATTTATTTACGATTCATTATCTTCAACAAACAAGTTTTATTCAGACATTGTTGTAACTATAAGTAACACAACTAATAACAAAGGTTTAATGCTTTATTATAATAATTTTATATCAAGACAAGACTATGTAACTGCAAAATCTATGTTATATGATTTTGATTCTGATTTCCCAAAGTATAATAGCCTTGATAGCGTTTTACAAGTAATTGTGGATCCAGAAAACATGGTTTATTGGAAAGCACAAGAAGATGCAGATGCAATTACTTCTGAGTACACAATTATTAAGGAACAATACACAAAGGGCCAGTATAAGGATGTAATTAATAAAATTAAATCAATTAGAACAAAAGCAAAGAACGTACTTTCTGAAGGATATGTTATTTATGAAGAAAAAACAAGCACCCTTTACTATTGGTTTGCAGGAAGTATAGCTTTTATTATAATAATTATAATAATTGCAAGAAAGATTAATGCTAAGAATTTAAAAAATAAAGGAAAAAAAGAAAGAAACAAAGATGATTTTTTAGAATCAAGCGATGATTCTCTTTTTGGTTAAATCATCTTATTTTTAAAAAAAAGGAAAATAAAATTTATTCTATTTTTATAGCTTCTGTTGCTTTGTAATTGTTAAGTGCAATCTTAAATGCAACATAATCCTTTGGAGGATTCTTACACAACGTATCTATGAAATTCTTTCTTGCTGTAATTAGAGCAAGTAAAGAATTTGGCTCAATATTATGTTCTCTTGAAATATCCTTAAGTAAATCTGAATTGTAAATTATTGGAAGTTTTGTAGTAAATAAGTCTCCTTCTTTTTGTTCAGGTTCTTTCTCATAAGATTTATAGATTGCATTATATTCAACCTTTCTTGTTTTAACATTAAACCCACGTATTTCATCAAGTTCCTTAATCTCTCTGTTTGTTTCATTACTCCCTTTAAACCCAGTAACTATAACAATATCAAGACAAGTTAATAGTGATGGATCAAGTGAGATAGGTGGTGTAGTTAGTCTTGTTACTAAACTTTCTACGCTTTTTGAGTGCACAGTAGATAAGGAACAGTGACCAGATGCCATACCCTGGAACATTAAAGACATTTCCTCACCTCTTACTTCACCTAAGATTAAGTAATCAGGTCTTTGTCTGAATGATTCCTTTAAAAGATCAAGCATTGTTACTTCACCATATTTTTTACCACCAGAGTCAGGTGGACCAAAACCAGGTCTTGTAATCTGTGGAATCCAGTTTTCCATTAATAAATTAATTTCTCTAGTGTCTTCAATTGAAACTACTCTTTGTGCTGGTGCAATAAATGATGATATTACGTTAAGTAAAGTTGTTTTTCCACCAGCAGTTGGTCCAATTAATACCATGTTCTTTTTAAATTCAAGAGCTGTCCATAAATAAGATGCAATTGTTGAATTAAGTGTACCTGAGTTTATTAAATCAATTGCTGTTAATGGCTTTTGTGGAAACTTTCTGATTGTAAATGTTGGACCTCTAGTTGATACATTGCTTGTTAAGGTTGCATTAACACGAGAACCATCTGGTAGTATTGCATCAAGTAATGGAGATGCATATGAAACATAACTTTTAGAAAGGTGTGCCATCTTAATTATAAATTGTTGTAATTCCTTTTCAGTATCAAATTGTACGTTTGTAACTATGTGTCCATATTTACGATGAACAATAAAGATAGGTATTCCAATTCCATTACATTCAATATCTTCAATTAAAGTGTCGTGCATTAATGCTTCAATTCTATCAAGTCCATTAACTTGTCTAATTATATAGTATACAATTTTATTTTTTTGTAAGTTATCCATTCTAATTTTATTTTTTGTAAATAATTTTTCAATCATTTCATAAATTTGACCTTCGTTTGTAAGATCAGCAATTGAAATTTTATTAATTAAAGAAGTTTTTGTTTCTTCTAATACCTTTGCTTCTTCTTTTGTTAATTCAGGTTCAGCAACAGTATATCTTTTTGCAGTGTTTCCCATTTCTTGGATAAATGCATATGCAAATCCAGGAATTAAAATTTGATAGTTTTCTGGAAGTAAATCTTTAGGCACTTCAAACTCTGGAGTTTGTACAATAATGTCTGATCTAAGTACTGGCTTTTCTGTTTCTACTGGTTTGTTTTTTATAAATAAATCATTAAGACTATTAAATACAGAACTATTTTTGTTTTCAGTTACTTGTACTTTCTTTTCAACTCTTGGAATATCTGGGCTAACTGTTTTTGGACTAATAATTGGTTCTGTAATAACGTTTGGTTTATTTGTTTCCTCTCTTTGGCTCGCCTTGCTTGTTGACATAATTATTTGAGCTGTTGGTATTTCTTTAGGTTTTTCAACTATGATTGCAGGCTCTGGCTTAACTACAACAGTAGTAACAGGAATTTTACTCTTAGGTGTTTCTTGTACAATAGGAGTAATTTGTTTTTGTACTTCTTCCTTTTGCTTTGTTTCTCCAGGAATAGTTGATTTAAGTTTCTTACCACTTAACATTTTTAATAAACCACTACTTCTATTCTTGAGCTTGTATTTCTTAACCCCAATAATTCCAAAGTCTGTTGAAATTTCTATAAGTAGTTTATTATAATTAATAAGCTCTGTAATTATTTTAGTATCAAGTAATTTAGAATTAGTTAATAAGTTTTTGGTTTTGAGAGAAGTATATGCATCTTTTTCAGAAATCTTCTTATTAATTAGTTTTTTAAAGATTTCATAATCTTCTTTATTTCTAGTTGCTTCTAAAGTCTTTAGATATCCTATGCTCTTGATAAATTCCTTTAGTTTTTCGCTTTTGGGAAACTGCATATTCTCTCATTCTTTCCCATATTTTTATTTTTTAATATCCTCAACAATTTCAGATGCGTCTTCTATATCTGTTTTCTGATTGTAAGCGTCTTTGAGTAAGTTTAAGTTATCACTTATTGTGTTTACGCATTCAGCAACTTCATTCCAAATCTTTTTTCTTTTATTTGTGTTTTCTTCAAGATTCTTTTGATTAAGTTCTTGCATAGTTGCATAAGTAAACTTTGTAATTGTATCAGCTTTTAGCTTTTCTTTTGCTCTTTTAATTTCGTCATCAATTTTTTCCTTTTGATCTTCGAAAGTTCTAAGCATTTCAAGCTTTGCTGTAATATCATTACTTCTGTTTTCAATAACATCTAAAAGTCCTATTATATCTACCATAAAATACACCTTTTTTTCTTTAATTATAATATATTATATTGATAATCTTTATATCATAAAATATATGTTGATATCATTTATAAATATATCTATTTTTCATTTTTTCTTAAAAATTACGTTCTATTTATATCAGATTCGTTTGGATCGCTCCCTCTTATATAACTTACATAGTTCATGTCTGTTTCTCTTATCTCTATATAGTATGATGTTTTTATGTCTGAGTTAATATCTACTGAACAATTGCCTAAGGATATGTTATTTGGGTTAAGTGCTTTAGTTACTAAGACTGTTATTTGATTTGGTATATTTTTATCTGTTTGTCCAGTATAGTTACTTACGTAAATGTTATCTCCTTGACTAATTATTGTACAAATACTAACCTCATAGTTGTGTGCTCTAATAAAATCATAAGCTTTAGAATTAAAATTATCAAGAGTAGTTGCAGTTACATTTGAATCAACTAGATATTTAAGTTCATTCTTGTAATTATCACTTAATTTGTTTGAAGTATATTCCATAACTGGTTCTGGCCTGAATAAAAGAAAGAGAGCAGTTATAAATGAGATAATTATTACTACAATAACAACGTATGTAAATCCTTTCGTGTTTATTTTCATTTTATCCACACCATTATTGAGGTTGTTTTGTTTATATCAAATAAATAATAATTAATTGTTTTCTTAGTTGCACTTTCTTGCTCATTATAGGAATTACAATCAGAGGTTATTCCATTACAAATTGAAACACTATAAGAAACATCCATATAATTGTATACTGAATCATATACATTGTATGCGTTTCCATCATTAACAAGTTCTCTAAAAGATGGATCTTGTGCTTTTAGTTTAAGAATCTCGTACGTTCTTTCACTTATGTTTGTAGAAACTTGTTTTTCAGGAACATTTTGAATTAAGAAGAAAATAAATGTGAATAAGATTAAGATTGCAATTACAACTTCAAGTGATTTAATCATAATTTATTCAAATTTAATTTATCATTCCATCAATCATATTTTCTATGATTGAAAAGTATTTATCTTCATCCTCGTCTTCTGAAAGATATTCAGGAGGAATAGCATAATATGCAACCTTGTTTGAATTACTTGTAACAATTGCTGGGAATACATCTCCTCCACCAACGCTTGTGTTTGTGTCCTTAAATAATTTAGAACCATAATCAATCTTTAAAGGAACTGCATTATTTCCAATAACTTCAACTATTGCAAAATTATCTCTTATTGGAAGAGTGCTTTTTAGAGCATAAACAAGTGGATGATCAGGAGAGGGAATTAGATTACCATTTGAGTAATCAGGATAACTTATAATTATTGATTTATTATCATATTCATTTATCTTGTATGTTTTTTCCTTACAATCCTTAACGTTACAGAAAGTATCTACGTATGATACTCCAAGGAACTCATCAAATCTTATCATATACCCTTCATTATCAAGTCTTGCCCATTTACCAACTATATTACCATCATAAGAACCATCAACATCTCCCACAGTTAAGTATTTATCAACTCTATCTTTTGTATCAACACCAGCATCTCCAATCCAAATAAGTCTACCGCCTTTAGATACATAGTTTTGAAACATAGTTAGGTTGTTTGTGGACATGCTTCTTGCTCTTTCAACTATTACAAGGCTAACTCCTTTTAGTTTTTCTGGGCTCATATAATTAATATTTTCTAGAGATGGATGAAGCCCTAAATGTTTTTTATCAGAAATAATATTATTTAATAAATAAGGGTTACCAAGTCCAGTTTGATCATTAGGATCATAAATAATTAATATACTTGGTTGTGTTCTTCCAGTAATTAGGGTTTGTGTACCCCAATAAATGTTGCACATGCCAGGAACTGATCTACATCTAAGGTTTCCAGTCCAGATCATTGCAAACAATAGTATGATCAATAATAGTAGAACAAATAAACTTCTTCTTACAATCTTTTTCTGCTTATCATCCATTTTTTATCTTCCCCGATTTAAAAATAAGGTACTTTTCAATTAATATATAATATAGTAACCTATTTAATAATTACCTATTAATAAATATATATAAAGTTGAGGTAAATACTTAAAAAAGGTGTAATTAATATGAAATGGCAACATTCAAAGAATACAACTCAAAGTCCTAGTTCATCAATTGGAATCATGAAATTCAATGAGACCATGAGTGGACCAAAACTAACTCCAGAAACTATAGTTGGTATAACAATTGCGTTTGCAGTATTAGTGATAATATTAAAGTTTACTGTTTTTTAAAAAGTATATTCATTTAGGAGATATTGTTTCTCCTATGTTAGATGTTTATATCTCTTTCGTGAGGTAAGCTTGGTTAAGCATACTTTCAATAGATATTTAAAAATAGTTATTTATATTTAAATTTCTTATTATATTCGTTGTGATCTATTATATCTAAAATAAACGCAACTATTTCTATTTCATTTGAATCTGTTAATGTATATAACATCCTCCAGTATAAAGGAAGTTCAACTCTAAATAAATTAGAAATATTGTATGTATCTATATAATCTTTAGGAAAAAGAGAATGAGGGACCTTAATACCATATTGTGGATTTTCTTTTATTAATTCTATTTTTTTAGTTATTGAATCTAAGATTTGTTTTTCTTTTTTTGAATGAAGAGATTCTTTCTTTAGATAATTATATACTTCTTCTGCTTTTGGAGATAGTACAACAACTAATGTTTTTTTCATAGTCTAGTTCCTTTCTTAATATCTTCTTGAAGTTTTGTGTTTGTGTTGTATACCCAAGTTATTCCTTTAAGGCCAACATAGATTTTATTACTATTTTCTAAATATTCAAGTATATGCATTAAGGTATTATGGTTTACTTGCTTTGGTAGTTCTTTTTTAATTGCTGATACCTTAAACACACTATCATTCATGTTCTTTAAAGTATTTTCAACCATGATTACTGTATTTAATGTTGGAGAATATTTAGGTTCCACTTTCTTAACACCTTTCTTTTTATTCATAAATCACACCTTTTAGTTACTAACTAATAACTATTAGGTATGAAATAATATATAAATGTTATTATTTAACTTATTTTCT
>JBAWVI010000024.1:0-10634 GCA_037147375.1 archaeon
CAAATACCCCTACACTAATGATTTTATATTTTATAATAAATAAAAGGGTCCGAACCGGGATTTAAACCCGCGTCCTAGGATCCACAGTCCTAGATGCTAACCACTACACAATTCGGACCATTAGTTTCTTTAAATAAACTCGTGGTATATTATATATATAGTATTAAATATATTTATAAAGATTTACAAGAACTATATAATTAGCTTTATTACTTAAATTGGACTAAAGATGCATAAATTAAATAAAAAAGGGGAAGCAGAAACAATTGGTTACATTTCCATAATCTTTATTATAGTAATTATTGTTGGTTTAATTGCAACTGCTACAACTTATGTAGTAGCTGAACAACAATCAGTTACTAAATTTGAAAATGCAAAAAACTATATTGCAGACATAGAAACAATAATTAATGAAGTAATGTTATCACCAATTGGAACTGGAGATAAAATAAGCATAGATCTAACAAGCCAATATCTAAATATAAGTGCAGATAATAATAAAATCGAAATTTACCACTTAATTAACGGAAACTATTATGATAATAATAGATTAATTTATCAAGGATTAAAGTACACATACAGAGATAAACAAAAGATATATGCTGGAATTCAATATACTGATCTTAATATTACTACAAATGTATTAATCCAAAATAAAATTACACTATTATACTTTAAAAAAGTTGGAATTAATCAATTAGAAATTACAACTACAGCAAATACAAATGAATAATTAATTTACAGAGAATAAAAATGAATAAAAAAGCACAAGCAAATATAATTTCATACATATTTTTTATATTAATAGCAATAATTGCATTTACAATGGTAACAACAGAATCAATAAATATAATAAAAAAACATCAGGACACCTATAAATTAGATTTAATGACTAAATCAATATCTTATTTGAATGAAAATATAGTTTTAGTATCTCATGAAAGATTTTCAAAAAAAGAAATAATAGTTAATAATCCAGAGGAAATAAAGATTGATTGTGAAAACAATAAAATAACTGGTAGCTTATCTTATTCTCTTGAATTTAGAATGGATAGAAATAGCGAGATAAATGGAATAACAGTATATAAAAGAATTAATAACTTATATTTTGATAAAAATATATCTGATTTAAATACAATTCATTTAAACTGTAATTCATTTACTTTAAATAAAGGTGAAAATTTAATAGATATCTATTATGTAAGTTATACTGACAACAGAGTAAACATAGATATTAATAGACCAACAATAAATGTTACTGGATGATTATGTACTTGAATAAAAAAGGAATTGCACCAATGTTCTCTGGAATATTTATTATATTCATAAGTGTAATATTTATGGGAATAATAATTATGTTTGCAATTGATTATTTTAATACCCTTGAAGATCAACAAAGTTATAATAATAATCAAATAACCTTAACACAGATAAATGATATATTTGTATATCTAAAAACTACAAACATTGGAACTAATTATATTACAAGTATTCAAAATAAAAGTCCAATTAATTTTAATGCAGAATTAGATGTAGTAACTATTGAACAGGATATAAAAAATCCTGGAATGTACACTAAAAGCAAAGCAACTATAGATTATGGTAACTTAAATATAAGAAAAACATCCAGTCAATTCATTTATACTCTTGATTTAAATGGAATTGTAGACTTAAATAGTAATCTTATTATTAATTCAGGAAATCATATAATTGATATAAATGTTGTTGATGAAGAAAATAATATCCCAATTATTGAAGTTAGATATAAAAGCTAATTTGTGAAAAATATGATTCCTACAAAAGAACAAGCAAAGCTTATTATTAAAAAATATCTTAAAGAAGATCCAAATATAGAACATTGCTTACTAGTTGGTGGAAGTATGCTTGGTATTGCAAGATATCTTGGTAAATCAGAAATTGAAATTGAAAAATGGTATGTGATTGGTGTTCTTCATGATGTTGATGTTGAAAGATATAATGGAGACATCATGCAACATTGTATTATTGCAGAAAATATCTTGCTTGAGGAAGGAATAGATAAAGAAATAATAAATATTATTAAAACACATAATGAAGTTCTTGGATTTCCTAGAAAAGAAGAAGTTGAGCATGCACTTTATTCTTGCGATGGATTATCAGGAATTATTAGAGCATATACTCTTATGAGACCAGATAAAGATATTATGATGGTTGAAACTAAATCAGTTATTAAAAAATACAAGGATAAATTCTTTGCTGCTGCTGTTTCTCGTGAACAAATAGGACTTTGTGAAAGTACATTAAACATTCCACTAGATAAGTTTATAGAAGCAGTAATTAATGGAATTAAGGAAAGTGGATGGAAGATTTAACTCCACATCGTCATATCTTTTCCTTTTTTCTTAAATAACTTTACCTTTGGTTTACTTAGAGCTGTTTCTTTTTCTGATTTTCTTTTTGTATTTGCTTGCTTTGGA
This sequence comes from archaeon, assembly GCA_037147375.1. Lineage (GTDB taxonomy): Archaea > Iainarchaeota > Iainarchaeia > Iainarchaeales > CSSED10-239 > JBAWVI01. The sequence continues at coordinate 2,457 of JBAWVI010000024.1, forward strand.
GTTGGTTTCTTCTTTTCAAGTCCAAATAATTTCTTTAAAAAATTATCTTGATATCCTAAAGATGATCTTTTAACTTTTGTTTCTCCAGTTCTTACTGCATAGTTATTCCATTTAGAAAGACTATCCTTATCAACTATTGCTTGGTTTAAATAATCAATTTTTTTCTTCTTTAATAGACTCATAATAATCTACCCTTTTTAGTTTTATTTTTAATTCAAATAATTAGAACTATATTATAATAGATGGAAAGGTATAAAAATAGAATTCCTAATTAAAATATACTGAAAAATATATTCTTTAAGAGATCAAATATGTATACTTCTGCTAAGGCACCTGTTAAAAAGAAGAAAAGTCCACATAATAGAAGAATTAAGCAATATTCTATAATTATAAATAACCTATCAAAGTCTTTTCCTTCTTTTTTTATACCTACAGCAAGTAGATTTCCACTCATGCTTGCAAAGAAATAAGCTGATGCTTCTAAGATTACATGAAGCGCTACACTTAATAATAAAGGTAAAAGAATTGCAATAAAAGCAATATTGTAATAAGAGCTATAGAATAATGCATATTGAGTAAATACAACACCCCAATAGATTGCATTCCATACAATCAGTAGTATCGCACCTAGTGGAAATACAAGCGCTATAATAAAACAAACTATTAATACAGAGAGATTATTTGTAAATATACTCCAAAAGATTGCGGTTTTGTCTTGCCCTTCAAACCCTATGTTTTTAGATGGTAATAGCTTTTGATCCCATCCTTGATTACTAAATAGATGTGCAGATGTGTTTTGTGGAATAACTGCAATTAAAAGTATAATAACTAATATTATTCCTAAAAAGAAATAAAAATATGTTGAAAATAGTGCTTTGTGATCATTATAAAATCCTCTAAATGAAAACTTATTTGAAATTAAATTAAACTTAAATATACTTACTCCTTTATGTTCAATTTCTTCTGTTCTTCCAACAAGTAATTCATTTAGTTTTATTTGCTTTTGGATGAATGGAGCTAAAAATAAAGTTGTTAAAAAGATTGCAAAAAATCCAGGAGTTTCTGGGAATAATAATACTGCAAAACCAAATCCAACCATAGTTCCGAGGATTGCATAAAATAAAGATTGAAGATTTGGTGGGAGTCCATTTACAAACTTATTTGGTAATGATTTAAAATAATTTAATATACTTAGTAATATTATTCTTATAGAAAATATTTTTTTATCTTTAATTTCTGGTTTAGGTTCATTAATTGGCTTACCAAGCTTATCTGCTTCCTTTGAAATTGAGAATGAAGAAACAAAATTAACTTGCTTCTTATCAATAGTTGCTTGTTTATCTTCTATAACTGAAATAATTTTTTCTTTTGCATCTACACTTGTTGGGTTTGATGATTGATTAGGAATATTCTTTTTATTTATAAATTTCTTTTGATTAATTTTATTTTTACTTTCCATATCTATCATAAATAGAACATAGAAAAATATATAAAGAAATTGATTAAACTAAATCTTGATTTTACTTCTTATTTAGATATAATCTATGTATCTTTTCAAAGGTTAGAAGTTGATTTAATCTATTTTTAAACTCAGGAGAAAAAACTCCTGCCTTGTAATGTGAAAGAAGAGAAAAATATGAAAGGTCAGACACCTCATCCCACATACCTGTTGCTTTTATTAGTTTTTCAAGATCTCCTCTTTCTATGCTTCCTTTTTCAGGCATCTTTATTGAATCATATTCTTTTATTAGAAGAGAAGAAGTACTTCCAACTAATCTTTCAAGATTATTCTCTTTTGAATAAATTATTATTGCTTCTTTAAGATTTTCAAGATCTTTATCAATTTTATCTAAATATTCGTCTTTCTTAACTTTAAGTTCTTGATATTTATTAACAAGAGTTACTCCATCATCTTTTAGAAACTCATTTGCAGGAAGTTCTCTTAGCTTTATATCATGAGCAGTTGCTGGGCAAATGCTTCTAAACTCACACCAATCACATAACGCACTTGGTTTAGTTGGAAACTGATCTTTCTTTTTTGCTTCTTCTATATCTTTAATTATCTTAATAACTTCTTTTCTTAAATTATCTAAATCCAAATCTGTTCTTTGAGATCTAAGTTCAATTCCTACAGATAAGAAATGCCAAACTAAATCTACACGTTTAACAAATGGAAATGATTGTTTAATTGCTATTGAGTAAAGAGCAAGTTGCTTATCTTCATCAACCTGTTCTTGGGTTTTTGGAACCATATTTGTTTTATAATCATGTATTTCAATAACATCTTCTGAAAAAAGAGTTAGTCTATCTATAACACCTGTTAAATCATGACTAACTTGAGTGTCAGGATCAAAAACTTTAATTGTAACCTTGTGTTCAAGCCCTAGGGTTTTACCTTGATTAAATGGTTTGTATGTTTCATAATAAGCAGAAAGGTAATCTTCTCCTAGTTTTCTATAATTATCGGATGTAAAATCTTTTCTTATAATTTCAATTGTTTTTGGAGTGTACTTCTTTTCCCAAAGTTCATTATAATATAGAAGAATCTCATCAAGAGAATTTAGTTTACTAAACTTAGAGTCTGTATATAATTTTTCAAGAGATTCATGAACCATAGTTCCCATGAATGCTTCAATCGATTGTAATCTTGTTATTTCTGGTTTTTCAATATAATTATATTTGAACTTTCTTGGACATGTTTTGAATGTTTCCATAGATGAATGTGAATAAGGTCTATTCATGATTAATTACTTTTCTTTATCTTTTTGTTATATATGTAATGGGAAAGAAAGAGTTTATAATTGTTTTGGGGGTTCCTGGCCAAGGATAAGTTCATCATAGTGTCCAACAAATATAACAAGAATATTAAACACATGTAATCATAAAAAAAGGCGCTATATTTCTTGGACAGTTTTTTAAATTTAAATTCTCTTTTTGTAAAAAAGATTGATTACAAGATAATAGTTAAACTTTTTAGTGTATATTTATCAAACTTACCCCACATAACCAACTTTAAAAACCAAAGATGCTTGGCCACGTGCCCCCTCCCGAAAAGGATATACGCTATGAAAATGTAATATAATATATGATCAAAATAGATAAACTTAATATAAATTTATTTGAAGATATTAGACAAATTATTAACGATTCTAAATTAAAGATATATACAACAATCAACACCACAATAATCAATGCATATTGGAATATAGGAAAGAAGATTGTAGAAGAAAAACAAGAAGGAAAGAAGAGAGCAGGATATGGAGAATATCTAATAAAGGAATTATCTATTAAACTAACAAAAGAATTTGGGAAAGGATTTAGTGAACGAAATTTATGGAATATGATTCAACTATATAAAATATATCCAATTATGCAGGCACTGCCTGCAGAATTAACTTGGACTCATTTTATTATATTATTTCAAATAGAAGATAAACAAGCAAGAAAATTTTACGAAATCGAGTGCTCTAAAGAAAGATGGTCAACAAGAGAGCTTGATAGGCAAATAAACGCTATGCTTTATGAAAGACTATCATTATCAAGAAACAAAAATAAGGTTCTTGAACTCTCAAAGAGAGGACAAATTATTGATGATCCAAAGGATATTATTAAAGAATATTATGTACTTGAGTTTTTGGGGTTAAAAGAAGATAATAGATATCTAGAAAAAGATCTAGAAAAAAGAATTATAAATAATATAAAATATTTTTTAATGGAATTAGGAAAAGGTTATGCTTTCATTGGAAGACAAAGAAGAATAAAAATAGGCTCTGAAAGCTATTATATTGATTTGGTTTTTTATAATACGATCTTGAAATGCTTTGTTATTGTTGATCTTAAAACAAATAAATTAACTCCACAAGATATTGGGCAAATGGATTTCTATGTAAGATACTTTGAAAAAGAAGTTAGAACAACAAGTGACAATCCAACAATTGGACTTATTCTTTGTGCAGAGAAAGATAAGACAATGATAAAATATACTCTTCTCCCTGGAAGTGAGCAACTATTTGCTTCTAAATACAAATTATATTTACCAACTGAAGAAGAGTTAAGAAAAGAAATTGAAAATACTAAACACCAATTATTAATGGATGGATATGAGATAATATATGAAAATAAAAGATTTTAATCCAGAGAACAGACCTATGGAAAGAATGATTGAAAAGGGAGGAGATAATTTATCTGATGCTGAACTTCTTGCAATCATTTTAAAGACTGGAACAAAGAATCAAAATGTTCTTGAACTTGCAAACCTTGTTCTTTCAAAGTTTCCAATGAACTCTATTGATAATCTTGAGATAAACGAGCTTACAGAAATAAATGGAATTGGTAAAGTTAAAGCAAGCCAAATAAAAGCTGTTTATGAGCTTCATAAAAGATTGTGTGGGAAACAAAATTTGTTAAAGGAAGAACTTAAGGTTTATGCTCCTTCTCAAGTTTATGCTTTCCTTAAAGAAGAGATTGGAAATAAGTTTCAAGAAAATCTAGTTGCTCTTTTCTTGCGTGGAAATAATATTATTTCAAAGAAGATAATAACTATCGGAACAGATAATCAAACTCTTATTTCTCACAAAAGTATTATTTCATATGCATTAAAGGAAAGAGCTCAAGCATTAATTATAGCACACAATCATCCAAGTGGAGAAGCATATCCATCAAGAGAAGATATAACTGAAACACAAAAGTTATCAAAGATATCAAAGGAACTAGATATCTGCTTTCTTGATCATCTAATTATTACAAGAGATGCTTACTTCTCGTTTAAAGAAAAAGGAATGATGTAAAAAAGAAATAAATATAAACCTATCTAAACATAAATACGTATGTAAACATAAATGTGTTTGGGGAGGTATAATATGGTAAGTATAACTTTAGCAGTAACAAAAGATATAAGAGAGAAAATGAAAGAATATAATGAAATAAATTGGTCAGAATATATACGAAAAAATATAACTAAAAAGATTGATGAAATGGAATTAATTAATAAGATTATAAAGAATGAAGAAAAGATTACTGATTGGTCAGTAGCTCTTCAAAAAAAATCAAGAGCAAAATCAAACAGATTCGAAGAACTTAAAAAAATGGGGTTGATATAATTTGAAAATAGTTATTGATACAAATATACTTTTCTCATATTTTTGGAAAGATTCAATAACTAAAAAAATCATAGAATCAAATATATTTGAATTATATACACCCAACTTTGCTTTTGATGAATTAGCAAAATATAAATCAGAGATAATTTATAAAGTAAAAATAACAGAAAAAGAATATAATCAAACAATTAAAGAACTTAATGAAAAAATAATAATCGTTGACCCAATAAAATATTCACAAGAATTAAGAAAGGTAACTACTATCCCAGATGTAAATGATATAGATTTCATTGCACTTTCAATGTATTTAGATAAGATATTATGGACAAATGATAATGCATTAACAAACCAAGATTATGCACTGGTGCTAAATACAAAACAAATATTATATCTCTTAATTAAATTAAGTAAATTAATTGATAACTAACAGCTTCTAAAGTGATTAATATGAAATATAAAATTACAATTAAACAAGATGAGGATAACATTTTTGTTGCAGAATGTCCTAACCTTCCTGGTGTTGTTTCACAAGGAAAGACTAGAGATGAAGCACTAAAAAATGTAACTGACGCTATCAAAGGATATCTTGCTAGTCTTAAAAAACATAATGAACCAATTTAAAGTTTAATTATAAAATAAAGCTAATTAAGTTTAGTTCCATTTTTTCAAGAACTCTTTTTCAAAATCAGAATACTTTCCTTTCTTGATTGCTTCTCTTGCATCTTCTACAAGCTTCTGCATGAACCTTATATTGTGTGTTGATGCTAAGATCTTATAATTAGGTTCATCAAGTCTATAAAGGTGATGAAGATATGCTAATGTGTAAGTCTTGCAAACATAACAATCACATTCTTTATCAGGGACTTCAAAATTATGCTTGAAGGAACCTTTTGTGATATTAACTGGTCCATTCCTTGTGAAAAGAACTCCATGTCTTGCCATCTTTGTTGGATAAATTGAATCAAAACAGTCTACTCCACGTCCAATGCACTTAACAACATCTTCAGGAGATCCAACTCCCATTAAATATTTAATCTTGTTTTCTGAAAGATGTGCTAAAGAATAATCAATTGCTTTGTACATCTTGTCTTTTGTTTCTCCAAGAGCAAGCCCACCAATTGCAACTCCGTCAAATGGAAGAGAGTTAATTGCTTTTGCACATTTTTCTCTTAAATCCTTGTACGTTCCACCTTGAACAATTCCAAATAATAATTGCTTCTTGTTCTTATGAGCAATAACTGCTCTCTTAGCCCAATCAATTGTAATATCAACTGCTTCTTTGTATTCCTCTTTAGGTTTGTTTGCATCAATCATATCATCTAAAATCATTGCTATGTCTGATCCAATCTTATTTTGAATTTCAATTAATTTCTCTGGAGACATAAATACTTTTTCTTTTGAAAATGGATTTCTAAACCAAACACCTTCCTTTGTTAATGATATAAAGAATTGAGGATCCTTAAGTTGGAATCCACCACTATCTGTAAAGATTGGTTTATTCCAATTAATGAACTTATGATATCCACCTACTTTTTCAAGAGTTTCAATTCCTGGCTTAAGAGATAAGATGTATCCATTTGAAATAAACACTTGTGTATGAAGATCAGTTAAATCCTTAAATGTTAGATATTTACCAGCACCCTTTGTAACTACAGGCATAAAGAAAGGAGTTGTAAGTGTTCCATGAGCTGTTTTTAACTCTCCACTTCTTGCTTTTGTTTTCTTATCTTTATATTTAATTGTGAATGCCATAAAATAACCTTTTTTAAAAGAAAATAGATGAACCAAATATAAGAACAATTAGAAGCCCAAGGAAAATATATGGACCGAATCTTGGAAGTGAATCATAAATTGGAATTATTTTTATTCCTTTCATTTTTTTTATGTTTTTAATATCTGATTCTTCAAGTATGCTTTTTCCGTTTAGCTTAAGCTTTGTTAGAAAATCTTTTTTAATAAACTCAAGAGCTAGAACATCTCCATCCTCAAGCTCAGATATTTTTTTATTCTTTAAATAAATATACTTTCTAACTTCTGGTTCAAATATCATTAACTTTAATCCAACTATAATTGGAACTAAAAGTAAATAGTAAAGATAAGAAGCATTAAACTTTGAAACAAACAAATAAACGAACACAAAGAAGATAATAAAAATTAAAAATGATTTTAAAGTAGTTATTTTTCTTTTTAACACAAGCTTGAACATATTCTTAAGCTTAAGCTTTTGCTTTAACTTAAATAAATAATAAACTGAAACAATTAAAACAGATAACAAAGATGCAATTATTAATAACCATAGGATAACCACTTGACCAAGATAATAAGGAAGAACAAGATGGATACCAAGGAAAAGCTTAATGTCTCCTCCTCCAAGCTTACCATACTTGTACATGAAATATCCTACACCATAGATTAGAATACCAATAAAGATAACAGTTAATAAATAACTTAAACCAAGAGATGTTGGAGAAAGAAAAGATTCATAAACAACAAGTAGCAAACCAATAATCATAAGAGGATAGGTTAGCCAATTATGAATAAGTCCTGTTTTATAATCAGTGTATGCTCCAATTCCAGTTGCAATAAGCACAAGAACAATCTTTAAAATTAATATATCAAACACGATTTATCTTCCTTTCATTGTTCTTGCCATTTCTTCCATTTGCTTTGGATCCATATTCTCAAGCTTGGACATATCAAACTTTCCGCCCATCATCTTCTTCATCATTCCTTGCATGTCCTTGCCACCAGGGCCACCCATCTGCTTGAACATTTTTTTCATTTTCTTAACGTGAGTTATTAGATCCTTAACTTCTTCAAAAGATCTTCCAGAACCTTTTGAGATTCTTTCAATTCTTGATCTTGTTAGAAAAGAAGTATCTGAATTAAGTTCTTGTCTTGTAAATGAATTAAGTATAATTCTATAAGCATCCATTTTCTTTTGACCAATATTCATTTGATCGTTTGAAACCTTACTTCCAACACCTAAAAGACTCATAACCTTTGAGAAAGGACCAAGCTTCTTTGTAGCTTCTAGTTGCTTCTTAAATAAACCAAATGTAAACTCTCCCTTCATTAT
>JBAWVI010000025.1:0-10433 GCA_037147375.1 archaeon
TGCGTTAAGCCCTTTTCCATGAAAAGCAAAAGCTTTTCAGGGCCCAGAAAAATATATTTTTCTTGGGCTTGTAAGAAAAGTGCTTTAATTCCCAAAAGAACTAATCTCCAAGAAAGAAACCCTCGGGAAAGAAAGTAAATGTTTGATCCAAAAGAAAGAAAATAAAGTAGTTGATTATTATATGAATAAAAAAATAAAAATTATGGTTTTCACTGAAGGAACACTTATTATGCATGCAAATGCATTTAATAAAAAAAGAAAAGATATTGTTGATCAAGTTAAAAAAAGAGATACCTCAGTTCATAATTTTCAAACTTACATTCCTATTGGAAATGCACATAAGAAACTTAAACTTTGGGCTTCTCAATCAATTGATTTAATTTATTTAACATCAAGAACGAAACAAAATCAAATTGATCAAATTAAAGATGTTCTTATTAAATATAATTTTCCAAAAGCAAAACTATTATTCAGAAAACCTGATCAAAATTATAGTGATGTTGTAGAAAAAGAAGAACCAGATATATTAATAGAAGATGATTGTGAAAGCATAGGTGGTAAGAAAGAAATGGCAATTACTTATGTTAAACCACTAATTAGGAGTAAGATTAAATCAATACCTATTAAAGAATTTGAAGGAATAGATCATCTCCCAGATAAAGTAGATGATTTATTTAACGTTTAATTTATTAAGTTCCTCTTTCAATTGCTCAGAGCTTGTGTAGTGTATAGTTTCTATTCCAACCTTTTTTGCAATTATTGTTGCTTCCTCTCGATTATCAATAAACAACACTTCATTTGGGAATAATTTCAAATCATTGATTACATAATTGAATGTTTCAATAACATCTTTTCTCATTCCAATTTCATTTGATAAATAGCACTTCTTAGCTGACTTGAATATTTCTGGTCTTTCTCTTGAAACAAAATCTGCATGCATTTGATTTGTATCTGATAAGATATATTTTGGAGTTTTCATATTCAAGTATACTTCATATGTTTCTTTTATTGGTTTAACAAAAGAATATATTTCTTTATACTTTTTAATGAACTCATCTTCTGATAAATCAAGTAGCTTTGCACCCTTGCTTGCAAATTCACTAAAATCTATTTTGTTTGTTCCATAATCGTTTCTTAGTTTTTTGGATTCTGGGAGTCCTTTCCAAAAATCAGTTATATTTATATCATATAATATTACTCCCCCAACATCCCAAATAACAGCTTTAATCATATGTACTTATTAGATGAACACATATTTATAACTATATTTAATGCATCTAATAGAAAGGTAAAGAAACTATATATTTAAATACATATTACTAATTAATTATATTTAGTTAGCAAAGATATAACTTTTAGATGTGAAATGAAAATGAAACAAATAAATAAACTAATTATTCTTTTAATATTATTAACAATTTTAATTCCAATATCTTTTGCAGATGGAGTAAGTAATACTGGAGAACCAACAATAGTTGTTGATTCTTTAACAGTCCCAGACATTGCACCAGATAGATTCTATGTTTCTCAAAATATAGTAAGATTAATAAATTTTTCAATTCACTCTGATTATGTATCCGCAGTTCCTTACAAGAATCCAATTGTAAAATATACTTTAACAATTTATCCAGAATCTGAAGTAACTAAAGGAACTTATTTTAGATTATCGAGCAACCAAGAAGAATTTTTATCAGAAATAAACTCAACTGTTGGTATTGAAGTAATTGCTAAAAACTTTACAGAAAATATAGTTAAAATCAAAATCACAGCTGATCTTTACGATGAATACAATAATTTAATAGCAACTGGATTTAAATCTGTAACCTTAATTACAAACAATTCTCTAGATGATTTTCCATATACTCCACAAAGAGATGAGCCTAGGTTTAAAGGAATCGTTTACTCAAGAGATGTTTCTTATTTAATTAATAAAGTTGATAACGATTTAATTAAAATAAAATCATATAGTGATTTTAATTATGTTTATGATATAAAGTGTAATGCAGATAATATTGGATTAATTACAAAAACCTCATATACAGGAGATAATGTATTTGATTTAAATATTTCAATTGATGGTTCTCAAAATCTATTAAAAGGTACTTATCAAATAAATTGTTATGCATATAATCAAGACAATTTGTTTGATTTAAAAGTTATAAGACTAAACTATTTAGATGAACCAATTATAAAAGTTATAGACACAAACGCAGTTATTGATTCTCCTAAACCAACAACTACTTCTTCATTTAAAGAAAAGCTCCTTAGATTTAGAAATGGGGTAAAAGATGGAACTTTATCTTTGATTACAAAAATAAAAAGCATATTCCAATAACTTCTTATTTTATAATTTATCCATTAACAAGTGTGATAATACTCCAAGTATTGCTGCAACAAAATACACCCAGCTAATTAATAACATTGGCGAAGCAATAAGAACTGCAAAAGCAAATGAATGTAAGAAACCTCTATGCTTTGTAAATAATAAAATAACTTCAATTCCAATTAACAAAAGTATAGGATACATTACATCTCTATTAACAAAATAAAATAATCCTAAGATGATTATACAATAAAGAATAATAATATCGAGCTTCTTCTTAATCCAAGAATCACCTTTATCAAGATCAGGAATAAGAGCATAAATTAAACAGATTATTAAAGATATAATATAATATTCTGGTCTTAGTTGATAATATATAGAAATTATATAATAAATTGCAGTAAAGAATACTGCAGCAATAAATATATGTCCAAACTTATTCATATGTATACTATATATTAAATATAGTTTTAAATAGTTTGCTTTATAATTATGAGTATATGCTTGAAACAGTATTATACATTTTATCAGGAATCATTCAAGGTTTACTTGAATGGGTGCCAGTTAGTTCAAAAAGTAATCTAGTTATATTTCTAATGAATTTTGGAGGAATGAATCTTTCTCAAGCATTTAATGTTGCAATCATGCTTCATGTAGGAACTGTTCTTGCTGCAATCATATATTTCAGAAAAGAAATTTTTAGTTTATTAAGGTACGAAGTAGTGGCAGGCGTCTTTTCAAATGATTTGAAATTCAGACAACACAAAGACGAATCTAAATATCTTAAGTTTATTGCAATAACAGTTATTTTAACCTTCTTAGTAATGGGTCCTATCTATTTACTAGCAAAGGATCATCTAGCAACCATAAATGCATCAATTGTTCTTTTGCTTGTTGGTGTTCTTCTAGTAATTATTGGAGTTGTTCAATACATAAGTAGAAGAAGCAATAAACAAGAAGCAACTCTTTCAGGAAAAAATGCAAGTATTCTTGGTTTCTTTCAAGGTCTAACAATAATCCCTGGAATATCAAGAAGTGGTATGACTACATCAGTTCTTTTGTTTGAAGGGTTCACTCCTGAAAAAGCATTTAGAATAAGTTTTCTTCTTTCAATTCCAGTTGTATTAATTGGAGAACTTGGTTTAATAATAATAAATGGATTTATTTTTACAAAATTAATTCTTCTTGGAATAATTATTTCTTTTATAGTGGGATACATAATGATAGATGTAATCTTAAAGATTGTTAAAAAAATAGATTTTTCTTATTTATGTATTGGCCTTGGAATCATCTATGTCTTAATTTATCTAAGCTCACTAATATTTAATTTCACTTTATGATTTGCGCTTTAACATATTTTCTACATTTTCTAAATAATCAACTCTCATCTTAAGTTTTTTCATTATATCAATTACCTTGTAACTTGGATGCTCTTTAATATAATAAATAAACCCAAACTTTTGAGCACTTGTTTTAAATCCATTAAAATAAGAAATTACGTTAATAGCATCTGCAATAGATGCATCCTTTGTAGCAAGCAATTCAATCATTGCAATATTTTCTTTTGTAAGCTCAAGAGGCTTAGTTTGTATAATTCTTTTTCTTATAGCTTCTTTTTTTATAGGTGCTTCTTCCTTTTTTTCTTTATTATTAATAGACAACTCTCTTATTTGATATTGTTTTTTTGCTTCAAGAAGAATTAGATTTATAATCCTAGGAGACATCTTGTTTAGGTCAACAGTAATTAGATGTCTATCATGTAACTGATTTAGATATTTTTTAGTTATGTTATTATTATTTTCAATATCTATTTGAAATTGTCTAGCTTTTCCTTTAGTTATATCTATTGCTTCTTCTCTAAGTTTTTTACTAAGTTGTCTTGATTTAAATTCCTTAATAAAATTAGCACTATATTTTTCTTGAGACAATCTTTTTATTCTTCCCATAATTTATCCTAATTTGTTAGAGTTATCTAAATAATTATGTAATAAATAAATATATATATGTTATCCTTTTTATATATATACTTAGTAAATAAAGATTGGTGATATAATATGACAGGAAACATTGCACATTTAGATAATTCAAATTTTGATAAAGAAATAAAAGACAAGCATGTAGCTATAATTGATTTTTGGGCAGCTTGGTGTGGACCCTGTCAGATGTTTGGAAAGGTCTTAGAAGAATTTTCAAGTGAGAACCCAAGCGTTTATTGTGCAAAGGTTAATGTTGATGAAGCACAAGATCTTGCATCAAGATTTGGAGTAATGTCAATTCCAACAATTCTCTTCTTTAAAGAAGGAAAGTTAGTTAAAACACAAGTTGGTATGCTTCCAAAAAGCATGTTAAAGCAAATTATTGATACATTATAATTTTAAAAAAATAAAAGAGGAAAAGAAAGATGACTATAACTATTCAATTGAAAACAAAAGTACTTGATATAACTGCAGAAGCATCAGTTTGTGTTCTAAATGTAGAGGATGCAAGAAAAATAGATGCAGGATATCTTTCAAGAATAGAAGTTTCTGTAAATAAAGAAAAAGAAACTTGTATTTTAGACACTTCTTTAACCTTTGTAGATGTTGGAACTATTGGTTTTTTTAAAAATGCAGCAGAACAACTTAAAGTCAAAGATGACCAAATAGTTGAAATAAATTTAATGCCTCCAACCAAATCAGTTACTTATATTATTAATAAGATTAAAAATAAATCTTTATCTAAGGATGAAATTTATGAAATTGTAAAAGATATAGAAGAAAATAAGATTACAAACGTAGAACTCTCTTCTTTTGTAACTGCATGTTTCGTTAATGGACTAAGTCTTGAAGAATCAACATATTTATGTAATGCATTAATAGAAGCTGGAGATCTTTTAGATTATGGTAAGAAAGAAATACTTGATAAACATTCAATAGGTGGAATAAATGGTAGAGTATCAATGATATTAACACCAATTATTTCTTCTCTTGGTTATTTCATGCCAAAGACTGCTTCAAGATCAATCTCATCAGCTGCAGGAACTGCTGATTGTATGGAAGCACTTGCTCCAGTTGGGTTTACGTTACCAGAAATTAAAAAAATATTAGAAAAAACAGGAGCTGTTATTGCTTGGGAAGGAAAATTTGATCTTTGTCCAGTTGATAACACAATCATAAAAGTTGAACATGCTTTATCAATTAATCCAGAAGGAATAATGATTGCATCAATCTTATCGAAAAAGAAAAGTGCAGGTGCAACTCATTTAGTTATAGATATTCCTGTTGGAAGTAAGATGAAGGTTAAAGATAAAGAAAGTGCTGAAAGACTTGCAAGAAAATTAATCACAGTTAGTAAATCTCTTGGAATAAAATCAAGAGCTCTTTTAACAGATGGAGAAGAGCCTTGTGGGAGAGCATTTGGAGCAATGCTTGAAGCAAGGGAAGTTATGAGAATACTTGAAGGTAGATATTTTGATAATTTAGCAAATAAATCTTGTCTATTAGCTGGCGAGCTTCTTGAACTTGCTGGAAGAGCAAAGGAAGGAGAAGGATTTACTTTAGCAAAAGAAACTTTAACAAGTGGGAAAGCTCTTCTTAAGATGCAAGAAATAATAATTGCTCAAGGTGGAACCATAACCTCTTCTGATGAAATGAAAGATGCAAAATACAAGAAAGAAATATTTGCTATCGAAGATGGGAAGATAGAAGCATGGGATATGGAAATATTAACTAAGCTTGCAAGAAGCGCTGGTGCTCCAGAAGACAAGGAAGCAGGTCTTCTTCTTTGCAGATATGTTGGAGAAACAATTAAGAAAGGAGATAAGGTTCTTGAAATATATGCAAACTCTCAAGATAAGTTAGATTATGCAGATAAATATTTACAAGAAAACAAAGCATTAAGATTTGAGAATATAATTTTAGGAGAAATAGAGTAAGATAAATTGTTTTTATTTAATGGTCTTATATATTTCTTTTATTTCTTTTACTGAAAGAGACTTTACTTTTTGTGTCCTGTACTTTTCCTTAACCTTATCAAGATTAACTTTTGTAAATATATAATCCTTTTCTTTCTTTCCAAATGATATTGCATTCATAAGATCCTTGTTTGGATATCTAAATATTCCTTTAACAAACTTATTGTAAAGTTCATCTTGCTTCTTTTCTATTGGATGAAGTGAGATGATTGCAGACTCGCAAGGAGGAACAGGAAAGAATGAATTTCTTTTAATCTTACCTTCCATCTTAATCTTTGCATAACTTTGAGCAAGTACACTCTGAGCAACATAGTTTGAGAAACCTTCATATGCAGTAACCTTCTCAGCATATTCTCTTTGAACTATAAGAAAAGAAGGAACGCTTCCATTAATCTTTTCTAAGATTTCTTGAGAAATAGAATATGGAATAAACCCAACTATCTTTGTAGGTTTAATCTCACTTATATCAACTTTTAAGAAATCATCTTCAATAATTATTAAGTTTTCTGCAAGGACTTCTTTTTCAAGAATCTTTGTCATGATTGGGTCCTTCTCAACTACCACAACCCTCTTAACATGCTTTACTATGTCCTTAGTTAAAAAACCAAGTCCAGGACCAATCTCAAGAATAACATCTTCTTTCTTAAGATCAAGAAGAGTAATAACCTTCTTAAGAATATTATCATCAATGCAAAAATTCTGATCAAGCTTGTGGTTTGGCTTAAACCCATACCTTAACATTAAACCATAAAGATCTTTAATCATTTTTTCACATGTATTTAAAATTTATATTTATTAATTAGAATCTTTTAAGAAATGGCATAGTAAATAAACAAAATTTATTTTCAGGTCCAAGTTGAATTTCTTCAATTATTCTATTTACTACTATATTTAATGGATCAGGAAGCATTTCAATATTTTTAATTTCATCAAAAGTATTGAACTTTCCTTTTGTTCTGATGTGCTCTAATATAGCATCTCTATGCTTCTTTCCAATCATAGGAAGAAGATCAAGTTGATGTCTCTTAAGACTAATTGGTTTAGCATTATTAAAGAAGTTAACAAACTTATCTGGATTCTTAATAACAAGTCCTTCAACAGCTTTTTCAAGTTCTTTTTTTGCATCACTTGATAGTCTATTGTATGTTATTCTTCTAACAATTAAGTTTTCAGTATCAATTACATCAGTAATCTTTACTGGTTCATCAGAAAGAACCTCAAGAAGAGAGAAGTTAGAGCTACCAATACACAAGATGATCTGTGTTTGTTTGAATCTAATTTCTTTCTTGATTTTATCAAGAACTATTGCTTCTTTTTTAACTAACATATTTCTTTCTCAATAATTAATTTTACTCTTTTTTATATTTTTCAACAAGAGCAATTATTTCTTCCTTTTGTTCATCATTATATGTTTCTTCTTTTTCTAGGATTAAATCAAGTTCTACCTTGTTTGGTAAGATATCTGCAATCTTATTTGCAAGCTCGTTTTCCATTTGGTACTTCTCAATTAATGATGCTTTAAGCTTTTCTGCGTTTGCAGGAGTTAACTTAGAGAAAAGTTTAGAATGCTCAAAAGCTATCTTTTGTTCATAATTTAATTCCTTATCTTTTCCTTTAGCAGTTAATAATTTCTTAACTTCTGAGACAGATATATCTTCTATGTATTCAGAATTCATTTCTTTTCACTTTTAGATTTATTTACCTTCTTAACTTCTGATTTAGGTTTATTAACTATTTGCTTTAAATGTGCTCTATGAACAATGATTTCCTTTTTCATGTTTCCATCATATATTTCAACAATAGGCACCTTTCCTTGAATTCCTATAACCTTTCCAGTAATACCATGTGTTCTTCTAAATGGCATTCCTTCATGGAATGAACTATTAACCTTAATAGCTACAATGTCTCCAATCTTAATTGGTTTAATAATATCATTAATTGTTGTCTTATCTCTAACTCCTCTACTGTACTTATATCTTGTTCTTGCTCTCTTTCCTATTGGTTTTTTATTTGTCATTTATAACACCCTTCTTGTAATTTTTGTTTTTTTAGAAATATTATCTTACTTCTTACCAAAAACCAATTCAACATAAAATCATCTATACTAATAAATGAATAACTCAAATCTATTTTTGATATTTCTATATATATTTATATATAGTTACTTTTAAAAAGCATTTTTATTTGAGGAGTAAGAACGAAATCTCTTTAGTTTATATTCCTTTAAAAACCCCTTTTTAAATGTTTTGCTTATAGTATATATCTAGAAGGTCATACAATTTCAAATTCTATTAATTATATTAAAACATATAAAGATTGTGAGGAATTAAATATGAGTAATTATACAATTGTTAACTTAGTTGCATCAAGTTCGCTTGGAACAACTCTTGACTTATATAATCTAGCAGCAGCAATACCTGATGTTGAGTACGAACCTGAACAATTTCCTGGTGCAATTTTCAAAATAAAGGAACCAAAGGTATCTCTTTTATTATTCAAGAACGGTAAGATAATCATTTCTGGTGCAGCATCTGAAAAGGACATAGTTGCAGGAATTAAGAAAGCAACTAAATTAATTGCAGAGATCCAAAAGGAAGTATCTACAAAGAAGACTCCAAAATATGAGATTGTTAATCTTGTAGCTACATCAAGCCTTGGAAAAACAGTTGACTTATTTGAAGCAGCAGTAACTTTAGATGATATTGAGTACGAACCAGAACAATTCCCTGGAGCAATCATAAGACTTTACAATCCAAAGATAACTATACTTTTATTCAAGAATGGTAAGTTAATCTGTGCTGGTGCAAAGTCAGAAGATGATATTAGAAAGAGTGTTAACAAGGTTAAGGCTTTGCTTAAGACAGTTAAGGGAGATGCTGAATAAAGCACAGCCCCTTTTTCTTTTCTTTATTCCTTAAATATACAAACAATCTATTTTTAAACTTAACTTATCCTAATTATATTGTTAGCGACCAAAGGAATGAAGAAACACCTGGACCCTTTCCGAACCCAGAAGTTAAGTTCATTTCCGATTTTGTATGCTACTTGTTTCTGCAAGGTGCGTCTAGATAGTTGCTAACATTTTATATTTCTACTTTTTTCTTTTTAAAAACTTATATTTTTTAAAATTTATTTATCTATTCTATTTTTTAAGTAAGGATAACGTTTTTGATCAAAGTTTACTATAATGTAGTTTTTTTTATTTTTTCTTAAATTATTTTGGAAAATTTATAAAGCTTTTTAAATAACAAGCGTTTTTAAATGTGTATATTTATAGATATTTATAGATATTTATTATATAATAAAGGAGGAAATATAATGAATAAAAATAAAGTGATTGTACCAAAAAAAAGTATTTTAAAAAAAATGTATTCAAAATTAGAACTAAATAAAGCTAGTTTAGGATCTGGTTGGCATCAAAATAACTGTTAGTTAATTATTTAGACTGAAAAAATGGAATCAAATAATTTAGTTGAGCAATATAAAGATAAATATATTTTTAGAAATAATTATACTTGGGGGATTTCAAAAAATAATAATAGAATATCTTTATTACCAAATATAAATATTAAAAAAAAAAAGATTCCATTTGTTGTAATATTTAAAATAACAAAACAGTGCAATTTAAATTGTAAGTATTGTTATTCAAAAAAAAAATCTAATTTTATTAATTTAAGCGTAATTGACAATCTTTGTGATGAAATTTTGGCTTACAAAAAACCCATACAGTTAATTTTTCATGGTGGCGAACCACTATTAGAAATAGAAAAAATAAAATATATTATTAAAAAGTTAAAAACCAAAAAAAATATATATTATAGTATTCAGACGAATGGGGTTTTATTGGACAAAAATATAATTATTTTCTTTAAAAAAAATAATGTTAAAGTATGTATTAGTTTAGATGGTCCAAAAAAATATCACAATTTATATCGTTCAAATTTTGAAGACACCTACAATTCAATTAATTTATGTAATAATTATGGTCTAAATCCATCTGTTATTTGTGTTTTGAATGAATTGTCAATTAAGCACCCAAAGAGTATATTTATTTTTTTTAAAAAGTTAAATATAAATAGAATTAAATTTAATTTAATTAGTTCTAAAGAAAAACATTATTCTGGTGAAGAGGTACTTTATTTTTATAAAAAAATTTAC
>JBAWVI010000026.1:0-10382 GCA_037147375.1 archaeon
TTGTTGAAGGTAAGTCTTATCTTCTTGAAGGAGTTATTGTTTCAATTAATAAAAATAAATTAAGATTTTTTAAATGTCCAACCTGTAATGAGAAGATACAATCAATTGATGGTGAGTTTATTTGTGAAAAATGTAATAAGGCTGTTGATCCAATTGTAAACTTATTTGGTTCTCTTGATATTGATGATGGAACAGGGGTTATGCGTATTGTTTTCTTTAATGATATTGCAACTAAATTATATTCTTTAAATCCACAAGATTTAAAGAAAGAAATAAATGAAGAAGAAAGAAACAATATTTTTGAGGCACTTGAAGCAAACCTTGCTGGTAAGAAGATATCAGTAACTGGAAGAGGAAGAATGAATAACTTCTCTGGTAAAGTTGAGTTCCTTTGTGATTCTCTTGAAGTTGCATAATTGTAATTAGTTTGATTGTGTGGGTTTTTGAAAGGCGCCAGTTTGCTTTCCAAACTCCATCAAATTATATTTGCTTTCCTTCTTATTATATATTGAAATTTTCAATCCGCTTTTCTTTTGGGAAATACTTGGTTAATAGTTAAAATGCCTTATAACTAATTAACAACTTTAGAGTATCAAAATAAAGAACATGAACAACAAGGTCATTATGCTTGGCCAGGTACCCCCCCGAAAGGAATATATTCAACCAATTTTATTATATATGTGGTGACTTGTAATGGATATTGATAATAAGAAGAAGTTGGTTGTGTTCGAAAATAAAAAGATAAGAAGAATATGGTATAATGATGATTGGTTCTTTTCAGTTGTAGATGTTGTTGGTGCATTAACTGATAGTCCAGATCCACGAAACTATTGGAAGGTTCTTAAATTTAGAGAAGAACAGTTGGTTACAAATTGTAACCAACTGAAATTAGAATCCTCTGATGGTAAATTCTATGAAACTGATTGTGCAAACCTTGAAGGAATGTTTAGAATAATTCAATCAATTCCATCTAAAAAAGCAGAACCTTTCAAACTTTGGCTTGCAAGAGTAGGAAATGAAAGAATAAATGAAATGCATGACCCTGAACTCACAATAGATCGTGCAATGAAAGATTACTTTAGAAAAGGTTATTCAAAAGAATGGATTAATCAAAGATTAAAAACAATTGAAGTTAGAAAAGATTTAACTGATGAGTGGAACAGGGTTGGAATTGAAAAAGACTCAGATTACGCAATTCTTACAAACGAACTCACAAAAGCTTGGTCTGGAAAAACCGTTGGAGAATATAAAGACCTAAAAAATATTAAGAAAGAAAACTTAAGAGATAACATGACTAATCTTGAACTTGTGTTAAATATGCTTGCAGAAGCAACCACTACAGAAATTTCAAAAAAAGAAGACCCTCAAACATTTACTGAAAGTAAAGTTATTGCAAACAAAGGTGGAACAATTGCAGGGAACACAAGAAAAGAAATTGAAACACATTTAGGAAAGAGTATAGTTACATCAAGAAACGCAAAAGATATTCTTTTAGAAAAAAAAGTAAAACAAAAATTAATAAAATAAAATAAATTTGTGATTAAAAATGGTTGAAGACTTTGATTTTGAAGATTTTGAAACAACAGAAAACGTAACTAGAACTAATGTGGCTGTTGATGATTACATAAACACATTCCAAGATTTCTTTGAAACTATATGTAAAAGAGATATTGAATATCTTGCTTCAAATTACCCAACTGAAAGAAGCTTAATGGTTGATTATAAAAAACTTGAAGACTTTGATCTCCCCTTAGCTGAAAAACTTCTTGAAAACCCAAACCTTTTACTTGAAGCTGCAAACATAGCTATTAAGAAAATGGATGTTGGTATTCTTGATTCTGAAGTTGAAATGAAGTTTGAACCAATCGTAAGATTTTTTAATATCCCAAAGGAATATAGAATCGAAATTAGAGATATTGGTGCTGATCAAATCTCAAAACTAATTTCTGTTGAAGGAACAATTAGAATAACAACAGAAAGACTTGAAAAACTAACTATAGCTCATTTTGTTTGTAAG
Source organism: archaeon (assembly GCA_037147375.1). Classification (GTDB taxonomy): domain Archaea; phylum Iainarchaeota; class Iainarchaeia; order Iainarchaeales; family CSSED10-239; genus JBAWVI01. Next base: position 2,018 of record JBAWVI010000026.1, read on the forward strand.
TCTTGTGGAACAAGTGTTGATGTTATTCAAAAAACACAAATCATGGTTAAGCCTTTATTTTGTCCTGATTGTAAAAAACGTGAGTTTGATTTAGATTTAGATCAAAGTAAGTTTATTGATTATCAGAAACTAAACATGCAAGAACCTCTTGAGAATCTAAAAGGTAGTGATCAAGCTAACAATATAGAAGTTTTTATTTCTGATGATCTTGTTAATCTTTGTTCAGCTGGAGATAAAATAATAGTTACTGGAATCATGAAGCTTAGACCTCCAAAGGGAGATCAAAATATTTATACTAAATATCTTCTTGCAAATCATATTGAACAAATTGATCAAGAATATAGTGAGCTTAAGATATCTCCTGAAGAAGAACAAGAGATTATTGAGCTTTCAAAGAAAGATGATGTTTATGATTTATTATCTTCATCTGTTGCTCCAATGATTTTTGGGCATGAGGTTGTTAAGGAAGCAATCACCTTACAAATGTTTGGTGGTGTTAAAAAAGATTTTGCTAAACAATCACTTCGTGGAAATATACACATTCTTTTAGTTGGAGATCCATCAACTGGAAAATCTCAATTACTTAAATATGCAGATATCCTTGCTCCAAAAAGTATTTATGTTGCAGGAAAGACTGCATCTGGTGCAGGTTTAACTGTGTCAGCTGTTAAGGATGAGTTTGGAGATGGAGGGTGGACACTAAAAGCTGGTGCTGTTGTTCTTGCAAGTGGTGGAATGGCAATGATTGATGAATTTGATAAAATGCTACCAGACGATAGATCAGCTCTTCACGAAGCAATGGCTCAAGGAACAGTTTCTGTTTCAAAGGCTGGGCTTTACACAAAGTTTAAAGCAGATACATCTATCTTAGCTGCAGCAAATCCAAAGTACAATAGATTTGATAGATATAAAAATCCAATTGAGCAAATTGATCTTCCTTTTTCATTAATTTCAAGATTTGATTTATATTTTATTATTCCAGATATTTTAGATAGAGGAATGGACTTAAGTATTACTAAACACATTTTAAAAACACATAGACTTGCTCAACAATACACAGGTATTGAAAAAAACAAATCAATTTCAAAAGAAGAATTACAAATTATTGAAAAAGAAATTTCTCCAAAGATTAAACCTGATTTATTTAAGAAGTATGTTGCATTTGCAAGACAGAATATAATTCCTGTTCTCTCAGAAGAAGCATCAAACAAGATACTTAATTATTATGTTGAGTTAAGAGATCTTGGACGTGGAAAGAAAAGTTTTACAGCAACTCCTCGTCAATTAGAAGGATTAATTAGATTATCTGAAGCAAGTGCTAAAATTAAACTTAAATCAATTATTGATCCAGAGGATGCTGAAAGAGCAATTAGAATATTTAAAACCTCTCTTGAACAAACAGCAACTGATAAGGAAACAGGTGTTATTGATATTGATATCTTAACAACTGGTCAATCACAAAGTGAAAGAAACTTTATGAAGAACATTACAAAGCTTATCAGAGACTTAACTGTAGATGGTAATCCAGTTCCTGTTTCAAAGGTTCTTGAATTGGCAGTTAAGGAAAACATGCCTGAAGAAAGAGTAAGAGAAGCAATCTCCAAGCTTAAGAAGATTGGAGATCTTTATGAACCAAGAGCAGGTCTTTTAAAGGTTACAGAACCAGATAATATTTAATTAACTGGTTCTTGTATCATCTATAGATAGTTATTAAAAAGATGTTGCTTATAATATTTCTATGCACTTAGATGTTATTAAATTTGGAATAAAAACTAAATATAAGATTACAGATGCAATAATACAACAAATGTATAATATTCAAAAATTAAATTATAAACTTGAGCATCCAAAAATACAATTTAAGGACTTAGATGCATATAAAGTTGATTTAAAAAAAAATCTTAAAAGAGATGAATTTAAGTTGTATGTTGTTAGTGGTAATAATGTTATTTATGGATTTCTAGATGGAGTAATAGTAAGCGCAACCAAAGCAAATAATTTTTTTGTTTCTTCTGTGCATATTAAGGAAAGAGATCATTTTGTGGTAGATGACTTTGCAAAAGCGGTGTTGCTAGACCTTGCAAAAAATGAGTTTGTTGGGAAAATTAAATTTAATCACACCCCTCACGAGCATCCAATCTTTAATGGAATAATAAGAAGAGTTACTTCTCTTGATCACGAAAATAGTATGTTTAAATTCACTCATGAAATCTTTTCAAAAGACAGGGATATACCTGATAGAAGCCTAGTTCACATAAATAGAATAAAAAAAGAAATACCACATAAACCACGTTAAATATTGATTAAAAATGAAATTGAAATCAAAAACAAAAATTAAACCTAAACTCAAACCAAAACAAAAGGAACCTGAAAAAATAAAAAGTAATTCATATTTAATTTATCTTATTATTATTTTTCTTGTTATTCAGATAATTGGTCTCGTTGTTGCATCTTACTATTCAAGAACAGATGCAATTAAGGGTGTGCTAACTGATGATCCAAATGATATTATTAATGCACTTTTTATAATTGGAGAAATATTAGTGTTTACTGGTGTTGTTCTTTTGCTTAAGAGATTTTTCAAAAGTGGAAATTATCTTTACGTTTTTGAGTTTCTAGCATTGTTTGTAGGAATTGTTGTTGTTCTTGATGTTTTCCTATCCTACCTTCTTGCAATAATTATTTCTTTTGTTCTTCTAGTTATAAAAAGATATATGAAAGATAAGGTTAAGTTCAAGAAACTACTTATGTGGTATAACAATATCTTGCTTGGCCTAGCAATTGCGGGTGCTGGAGCAATCATTGGTTTATCCTTAGGACTTATTCCAATAATTGTTTTCTTAGTTCTTCTTTCAATATATGATATTATTGCTGTGTTTTACACAAAGCATATGGTTGTTTTAGCTAAGATGTTTATTAAAAAAAAGATTGCATTAACTTTTTCAATTCCATCAAAGGAAAGAGTATTTCAATTAGGTGGAGGAGACATTGTTATTCCTCTTACACTTTCAGCAAGTTATTTTTTCATATTAATAAAGAGCTTTTCATTTTGGGTTTCAATAATTCCAATCATCTTAATTTGGATATCTTCTCTTCTAGGGTTAATTTGGACTTTTTGGATTTTAAGAACAGGAAAAGCAAAGGTTATGCCTGCTCTTCCAGCACAAACCCTTCTAATGCTAGTGGTTGTAATTGTTAGCTATATAATTCTCTTCTAATTACTTCCCTTTCATTTTTAAATAGTTCTCTCAATATATTATATATAAGACTAATAAAGTTATAAGTGATAAAATGACTGACGCAAAAACTAAAACAAAACCAGAAACTAAGGAATTAGATTTAAATTATAAAGAACTTCTTAATAGAATATATATGGCTCTACCAGAAAGAACAACAGGAGATTCTCGTTTTGAACTTCCAGTTGCAGATTCAATCATACAAGGTAAGCAAACTATTTGGAAAAACTTTACTAAATGCTCAAAAGACCTAAAAAGAGAACAAGATCAATTGTATAAGTTTGTTATGAAAGAAATATCTACTTCATCAACAATTACAAATCAAACTCTTGTTTTAAATGGTATCTTTAATAATTATAAATTAAATCAAATATTAACAAAGTACATTAATAATTATGTTTTATGTTCTGCTTGTAAAAAGCCAGACACAGACATAGTTTCTCAAGCAGGAATAAAGGTTCTTAAGTGTTCTGCATGTGGTGCAGTTACACCTTTACAAAAATTATAAAATTTAAATTAGTGATTAAAAAAATGATAGGTAAAAAACATATAATAGATGGAAAAATTATATTTGCTGCATGTGATAAAGAATTACTAAATAAAAAAATTGAACATGAAGATGCAGTTATAGAAATAAATGAATCTTTTTTTGGAAACGCAGATTTAACAGAAGCAGAAATTATTAAAGCTATTGAAGAATGTGATAGTGCAAACCTTTTTGGAAAAAATGTTTGTAACATCCTAATAACTAACAACCTACTATTAAAAGATCATCTAATTTATCTTGGAGACGTGCCACACGCACAAATATATAAATTATAAAAATTAAAGGTGAAAAGACTTGGAAAAGAAAAATACTGGAACTGATTTTGCAGTTAAAAGACTTAGAGTACCAAACACACAAATCTTAGAAATGTTTGGTAAGGTAATACAGCTTATGGGAGTTAACAATATTCAAATCATTTGTGAAGATGGTAAGGAAAGAATTTGTAGAATCCCAGGAAAGATGTTTAAGCATATCTGGTTAAAGCCAGGAGATATTGTAATTATTAAGTTATGGGATTTTCAACCAACTAAGGGAGACGTTGTTTGGAGATACATTGGTTTTCAAATAACTCAACTTGAAAAAAGAGGATTAATGACAGAACTTTACAAGCACACACATGATACAATACACCAAGACAATTACAGAGGATACTACAATGCTCCAAAGGAAGTAGCTCCTGAAGAAGAAATTGTTCTTGTAACTGAAGATCCTGATGAAAAATCCTAAAATAAATTATTAAATGTTTTATTATGCTTCGAAAATTTGAAATTGATTCTAAGATTCAAGGATATGTGTTTGATGAAAGCACAAAGGCAGCTTTGTATAAGCTTGCAAACAATAATATAATTGATTCTATTGATTCTCCAATTGCTTCTGGTAAAGAAGCAATAACTTTTCTTGGGCATCTTGACAAGAATCCAATTGTTGCAAAGATATATAAGGTTGAAACAAGTAATTTCAAGAACATGGATAAGTACATTAAGGGAGATTATAGGTTTAGAGCTGTTTCAAAGGACAGAAGAGATTTATTCTTGCTTTGGGCAAACAAAGAATACAAGAACTTAACTCTTGCAATCAGAAATGAAGTTTCTGTTCCAATCGTAATTGCAAAAGAAAAAAATATTCTAATCATGTCTTTTCTTGGAGAAGGAGAAATTCCACAACCTCAATTAACAAAAGCAATTTTTGATTATGATGTAGTTTATCCACAAATTATTGAAAACTATGCTCGTCTTCTTTATGGAGCAAAGATAGTTCATGCAGATTTTTCTGCATACAATATTTTAATTAATCTTGAAACTCAAAAAATAACAATTATTGATATGGGTCAAGCTGTTGTTTATTCTCACCCAAAATCAAAAGAATTTTTAAAAAGAGATATAATGAACATTACAGACTTTCTAAATAAGAGATTTAAAAAATTAAACTTAACTTATGAAATGGTTCTTGAAGATTTAAAAAAGAAAAAAGAAGAAATTTATGGAAGAGATAATTAAAATAGGAAAGAACAGGCTTCCAGTAATTATTGGAACTAATGGTCAAACCAAAAGAGATATTGAAACTAAAACTAAGACATCTCTTGAAATTGATAGTAATACTTGTGAAGTAAATATTATATCTGATCTTTCTTATTATGAAATACATCAAGCAAAGAACGTAATTTCTGCAATTGCAAGGGGTTTTAGTCCTGAGCACGCATACAAGTTACTTGAAGATAACTATTCTTATGATGTTATTGATTTAACAGATTACGTTTCTGATTCAAGAGATAGGCATGAGCAGATAAAGGGAAGAGTAATTGGAAGAGAAGGAAGAGTTAAACAAATGATTGAAAAGAAAAATAGTTGTTTCTTATCAATCTATGGAAAAACAGTTGCTATTATTGCTCCAGTTGATAGAATTGAAGACACTAGAGAAGTTATTGAAAAGATCTTGTCTGGATCAAAGCATACAACTATTTTTAAAATGCTTAAAAGAAATACATTTAAAGAACAAGAAGATAATAAAGCAAATAAAGATTATAAAAAAAATGAAATAGATGATATTGATTTTAATGATGAAGAAGAAAATGTAAACAAAAAAATAGGTGAAAAAAAATGAAGAAAAATAATGATAAAGAAAGAACAGCAATGATAATCACAAGAGTTTATTCAGTACTTAATTGGATTGGTGCAATTGCAAGCCTAATCCTTGCAATAATTATTATTGTGTTTAGTTCAACACTTGCAAGCATGATGCCAGAGATAGGAATGGACTTAGGTTCAGGAATATTTATTTTTCTTGGAATAGTAATATTTCTTATTGGTCTTCTTGGAGTTGCAGTTGCTTGGGGTTTATGGAAATTCAAGAACTGGGCAAGAATATTAACTTTAATCTTTGTTGGATTATCTCTTCTTTCAACAATACTAGGTTTAATTACAGCTTTTGATGCTTGGCAATTAATTTGGATAATTGTTGATGGGTTTGTAATATATGTATTTGGATTCTATAAACCAGTAGTTCACTTATTTTATGATGCATTCCTTGCAAAAAAAAGCACAAGAAGATAAATTCATTTATCTTCTATCTTCTTATTTTTAAATTCAAAAAAAGTTATATAAACTTATTGCTTATATGTATAAATAACAAATTTATTAGTTGGGAAATTTTATGAAAAAAAACACAGCAAAAACTATTGTAAAAATAAATTCTATTTTGAATTGGATAAGTGGTATAGGATTTATTTTCTTTGGTATTTTTATACTTTTGTTTGATTCTAAGTATATTGGTAATAATTTAGTAACTAGTATAACTGGTGTTTTATTAATTATAATAGGTGTGCTTATCATTCTTCTTGGAAAAGGACTTTGGAACTTAAGAAACTGGGCAAGAATAATAAGTTTAATTTTACTTAGTATTTGTTTTTTATTTAGTTTACTTCTATTAATTCGAGTTATGGGTTTGAGTACAGCAAAGAACGGTTTAGAGCAAATCATAATTCCATATTGGTTAGTAGTAAGTCCAATATTAATTTTAATAATTACAGGATTATTCTTGTACTTTCTTGCATTCAATGAAACTGTTATTGCACTTTTCAAATAAACACACAAGCAATAAGATTATAGAAATATAATCTGGTCCTCTTTCTTTTTTAATTTGAATTTAAAAATAGTTATATAAACTTATTGCTTATATGTATAAATAATAGATTTATTTATGGGGGGATTTCATGGAAGAGGGAACAGCAAAAATTATTGTTAAAATTTATTCTGTTTTTAGTTGGATAGCAGGAATTGCTTATGTTCTAATGGGACTTGCTCTTATGTTACTTAACAAAGGAATAAGTTTTGGGTTTAATGGATTTAACATATCACAAACTTTATTTATTGTAATTGGAATATTCCTTGTTGCTTTGGGTGCATTTGTGATTCTTCTAGCAATTAATTTATGGAAATTCAAAAACTGGGCAAGAATAACAAATGTAGTGATTATTTGTATAGGTTTGTTATTTCTAGTACTAAGTTTAATTACTGGAATTAACGCAAGTACAATTGTATCTATTATAATTAATGGGGTATTTTTATACTTTCTTGCATTCAATAAAACAGTTATTGCACTTTTCAAATAAACTTGCAAATAATAAGATTATAGAAATATAATCTTATCTTTTTTTATTTTTTCTTAATTTCTTTATCAACTAATTCTGCTTTCTTGATTGTAATGTATCCAGTAAACTCGTTCTTGATTACCTTACTATAATCCTTAATTACAATTTTTTTCTTGAATGTTGGGCCAGATAAAACAAGCGTCTCATATTCTCCACCTTCCCCAGCAATATTAAATCCATAATGTTTGGAATTAATGTACCCTCTTCCAAGCCCATTTTTAAGTTTATTATTTAATCTAATTAAATCTTTAACATCTTCTTCTTCTATTCTTCTATTCAACCATTTTTCACTTAAGCCATAACCTGCAATCTTGCACATTACAAATTCAAACTTATTATCCACAAGCTCAAACAACTCTTGGTCTTGCTTTTTATGCCAAAGAGGAGAAAACATACGAAGGTTTAAAGCATTACAAATCTTTTGTATTCTTTCTCTTTGATAATTACTATAAAGTGCTCCAGAAATCACTCCTTGAATTCCAAATTTTTTCTTTGCATCTATTAATGCAATCTTTAAATCTTTAAGTTCAAGTTCTTTTTCTCCTTTCGTTTGTCTAGTTATTAGTGGAATCTCGAGAGCTTCTGCTTGTAATTTTAAAAAGTTTAAGTTTGGTTGTTGAAACATGTAAGAGTCAGGATTAATTGGAATTATAGAAACAAGACAAGATATTTCATAATTTTGTCTTTGCATAATATAAAGTGCAAGATTTGAATCTTTGCCACCAGAGTATAGGCAAGCAAGCTTCATGTTTTTTTCTTTTGCAAAGGTTGCAAGATAATCAGCTTTTCCTTTCTGATTTGATTCTTTTGCAAGCTTTTCAATTCCTTTATCAAAATTACTTCCATATTGAGCTGCTGCTTTTTTTCTTTCATAAATTTCTTTTGATTGTCCAAGATTCTTTGCAACATCTCTTAAAACTAGCTTATTATCCTCTG
>JBAWVI010000027.1:0-10320 GCA_037147375.1 archaeon
AAATAAGGGTTTTTAAACATTTTCCTTATATAATATATATAGTTTGAACTATTTTTTAAAACTAACAAAAACTAATAATTCATAAAATTTAGTGGAGGAATAAATATGGCTAAATCAAAAAACGCAATGGAAAAGGTAGGTGCTTGGTCATTTATCATAGGTGTAATCCTTGCAATAATAGCTGGAATATTCTTTGGAGCTAGTGCAGTTGTAACAAGTATTTTAATAATTCTTGGTATAATTGTTGGTTTCTTAAATATTACAGATAGAGAAACAAGCGCATACTTACTTGCATCAGTTTCACTTGTAATTGTTACATCACTTGGTGGAGCAGTTCTTGGTAATGTTGCAGTAGTTGGAATGTACTTAGAAAGCATATTAGGTGCAATATTAACATTTGTTATCCCAGCAGTTATTATTGTTGCTTTAAAGGCAATCTATTCAATTGCAAATAATTAAAGGAATTTAATTTCCTTTAGTTTTTTTCTTTTTTTTTTATTTTAATTTTTAGTTTACTTTTCAAAGTAATTATATTTATAAATCCTATATCTTACTATATTAGTACAAGCTAATAGAAACAATTAAGAGAGTGATAGATTTATGAATGCCCCAATGTATAGAACTCTTCAAAAGAAAGATTTTCCAAGAGAAGAACCTTTCTCAATGTCTAGAGTTTATTTAAATATTAGAACTTTACAAAAACTAATAGAAACTAATCTTTCATCATTAAGTAAGGACAAGCTAAAGCAATTAAGAGAAGATATTCTTCATCTTGATAAATCAATAGATAAAGATCTTGTTGATCACCAAGTTCCAGATCACGTAATGGATGCTTATGATGATGCTTCACAAAAAGTAATTCCAAAATTACAAGAAATAGATAAATGGATACTTAAATAAGTATAATCTATTATCTTTCATTTCTTTTTTTTCTTTATAACTTTTGCTTTTTCTCTTGTTTTTGCTTTTTCTGCAATTTTCTTTTTGTAAACCGGAACTCTTTTTCCAATAGGCTTATTTAATTCATTAATTATTGAATCTACATCTATTCCATACCATCCACCTATCTGTTCAAGTGTTAATGTATTCATTTCCATTTTTGCCATAGGGCATGTTACGCAAGGAACATTATATTTAGATAAAACCTTTTCAGATCCTGAAATTTTTAAAACTTCACCATACTTTGATTTTTTTGTAATCATATTTCTTTCCTCCTTTTATTTATTACAACATCTATAGCATGCTTCTTTCTTAATAATTTTTATTTTCTTTCCCTTACTATTCTTTTTAGATAGATAGTCTTTAATAGCTTCGTGCAAAGTGTCTGCAGCCATGTTTGAGCAATGCATCTTGATTAATGGGAGCCCTTTCAGGCTTTCAGCAACATCTTTGTTTGTTATCTTCATTGCCTTTTCAAGTGTTTTTCCTTTTGCAAGATCTGTTATCATTGAAGATGTAGAAATTGCAGCAGCACACCCCATTGTTTGAAATTTAATATCTTTAATTATTTCTTCTCCCTTCTTGTTCTTTGTAACTGAGATATATAACCAGAAAACATCTCCACATTGTGGATTTCCAAGTTTTCCAACTCCGTCAGCATTCTTTATTTCACCCATATTGTGTGGGTTTAAGAAATGTTTTTTAACTTCATCTGTGTATGTTGTATTTTTTGTATCCATAATATCATCTCTTTTATCTTCTATTCTTCTTTGCTAAGGGAGACATTCTTGTTAGCTTCTCAACTATTGGTTTTATTTCTGAAAGAACATACTTAATATCTTCTTCAGTTGTTTCTATTCCTATTGTTATTCTTAAGGCCCCATTTGCAATCTCAGGATCAACCCCAATTGCTTTAATTACATGATTCTGTGATAGATTATGAGAAGAACAAGCAGATCCTGTTGAAACATAAATTCCTTTGAAATCAAGATGAAGAAGAACTGATTCTCCTTCAATATATTTGAAAAGAACATTTACATTATTACATAATCTTTGGTTTCCAGTAGGTCCATTTAATGATGAGTTTGGTATTTTTAAAAGTTCATCAATTAATATATCTCTTAGTTTTTCCATTCTTTTAATATCTTTTTCTTTAATTACGTTTATTGCTTCTGAAAAACCAATAATCCCTGGAACATTAAGTGTTCCACTTCTTAAATTGTTTTCATGCCCTCCTCCATGAAGAAGAGGAGTTATTTCTATTCCTTTCTTGACAAGTAATGCTCCTACTCCTTTAGGTCCATAAATCTTGTGTGCATTAATTGTAATTAAATCAATATTATCTCTTTCTAAATCAATTAGAATTTTAGTAAATGATTGACAAGCATCTGTGTGAAAGATAGTTCCTTCTTCACGGCAAACCTTTCCAATCTCTCTTATGTTTTGAATAGTTCCTATTTCATTATTTGCGTGAATTATTGAAACTAGAATTGTATCTTTTCTAATTTTTTTCTTTAAATCATTAATATCAATAAATCCTTCTTTATTTACTTTAAGATAAGTTATTTCATACCCTTGTTCTTGTAACCATTTTGCGGATTCAAGAATACAATCATGTTCAATCTTAGTTGTAATTATGTGTTTTCCTTTATCTTTGTTAGCCCACGCAATTCCTTTAAGTGCAAGATTATTACTTTCTGTTCCACCAGATGTAAAAATTAGATTATATTTACTTGCATTTAGCTTTAATTTTATTTTTTCTCTTGCAACTTCAACATCCTCGTGAACACTTGTTCCAAAAGAATGCATGCTTGATTCATTACCATATTTTTCTGAAAAATATGGTTTCATTTTCTCAAGAACCTCTTTTGATAGAGGAGTGGTTGCTGCATAGTCTAGATATATTTGTTTCATAATTTATCAAATTTTAATTTTTACAAGCTTTACATTTGCCTTTACAAAAATCTGCTTGATGCTCGTTTAATATTTTAAGTATTGGTTTAATTGTTTTCTTATTTAATGAATAAATCATTTGTTTTCCACTTCTTTTAGAAAAAACTACGTTACAATCTGAAAGAACCTTAAGTGAATGACTTACTTTTGATTGTTCAATCTTTGTTTCTTGAGAGATATCATTAACACACATATTCTTCAAGTTAAGTGCATTAATTATTTCCCATCTTGTCTTGTTTGAAATTACGTTAAAAAAAGTATATGAATTGCAGTTCATATGTATATATAGACATATATATATTTAAACTTATTTATGTGCTTGGTTTTTTAAAAATTAGTGCTTTTGCTTTTTCTATATCTCCCTTTTCAAGAAGTTCATAGATTGTTTGATAATCAAAATCAGGAGATACCTTTGTTTGCTTGATTTGTTCAATAAATATTTCTTTTGTAATTTCTTCGATGTTTCCTCTATTCTTTTCAAGCTCTTTAAGTTTATCTATGCTTTCCTTTAAGCTTTTTTCTTCAATATTATTTGCAAAAGAAAGATAAAAGTTAGGATAAATTATTTCAAACTTTTTTAAGTCTATGTCTTTTGAAAAGAAACCACTTTCCAGATCTCCTTTAATTCTAATCCTAACAAAAGGATCTTTCTTATGCTCTTTTAGCTTTATTTTTTCAAGTTCCTCATTAACCTTTGCTTCAATATCTTTTGGATTTGATTTTTTAAAAGAAAGATCAATATAAATAACTGGTCTTGTTTCTTTAAGCTCAATAAATTTAAGTTCTTTGCTTGTAGTGTCAAGGATGTAAAAACCTTTTGGAGTATCTGATTCAATTTTTTTATTTTGAGTAGCAATTGTTGAACCTGGCATAATAAAGGCTCCACCTTGCTCAAGCTTTTCAAAAGCTTTCCAATGAAGATGACCATTTACAATTAAATCAAATCCACCAGGAAGATTTCCAAGAGTTAATATACTTTCATCATCAAAAGGAAGATATTCTCTAAATGATTGATGAATAAGAAGAATATTATAATTATTTGGGATTGGTGTTGGATTCCATTTCTTTAAAACATCAAGTGCATACTTATCTGGTATTCCAGATAAACCAAATACACTAACATTGTTTATTGTAATTGAATCTCCGTGAAGATATTTAATAAAGCCCATAATTTCAAGAAGTTCAATTGTACTTTTGTATCCTTTCCCTCTATATTCGTGATTTCCTGGAATACCAATCATTGGTATCTTCAAGATTTGTTCATCTGTTTTAAGATTAAGCTTATTTTCAATAATAACTTTATTAAATAAATTAATTGCTTCATAGAAAACTTCAGGTACTGGGGTTTGTTTATCAAATAAATCACCTGACACAAGAACAAGATCAACTTTTTCTTCTTTCATGATTGAAAATGCTTCTGAGAGATGAGTAAATGAATCCATCTCAAGCTTAGGATCTCCCCAGAGATATCCAAGATGCCAATCAGAGGTTATTGCAATTTTCATAAGTACACAACTTTTAGTTTAGAAGGTAATAAATATAAATACGTCTATCATTAAATATATAGTAGTAACTAAATATAAGAGTTATGCCTCGGTGGCAGATAGGCTATGCATCCGCCTGCAGAGCGGAAGAGTGGGGTTCGATTCCCTACCGAGGCTTTAATATCTAAAGATTTTACTAATTTGATAACCTTATGAGAAATTCAAAAATTAAGAGAAAAGTAACTAATTCTGTTAAAAGAAAAAAGGATTCTATTAGAGTAGTAAATTCAAATAAAAGTATAAAATTTAAAGGTTTAACTGATCTTGAAATCAAAAAAAGCACAACAATCTTTAAAGCAAATGAACATTTAATTAATTCTTATTTTAAAGGTGTAACAAAAGAATTACCAAAAGAAATTGCACAAGCAGGTGTTATTCATTTTTTATTTAAATTGTATACAATAAAAAATCCACTAAGGCACCACACAGTTTCTAATGATGCTGAATTAAAAGAAGCAATCAAGCAGTATACTGAAAATATAAGAGCTTTAGAAAAAGAACTTTAAGATTTAAATTGAAAGTAAGTTCTTTAATATTTCTTTTTCTTTCTTATATATTATTTCTTTGTACTTAATTTGATCCTTTGTTACAAGAACAGCATTAATCTTAAGTTCTACAAGATTCTTAATAACTTCTTCTGTGTAATCATTCTTAATATCAAATATTCTTTGTATCTTGGAATCTTTACACATGTTAATTACTGCTCTAAGTTTATCAAAATAATCAATTTCAGGAACATCAAACACAATGAAATCAGAGCCAGCTTCAAGATATTGTTTTAATATATTTGGTTTATTTAAATCATTTATAACAATTCCAGTTGGAAAACCAGCTTCATCTTTAACTGAATTTAATTCATCAGTTGATTTCATATTTTCTATGATTACATTTAAATTTTTATATTCTTTATTAACCTCTATTAATGCTTCTATCTCAAGATGAGATAAATTTTCATCAACTAAGTTATCTTGGTGTAAGTTTAATAAATAATAAACTGTTTTTTCAGGTAATGCCATCATTAAAGTTCTTATCTTTTTACTCAAGTTTGGAATAACTTGTTCTTGATCTGTAAGCATAGTGTATATTTCATCACTAGTAAACAATGATTTGAAATTTATTAATAATCCATTAACGTCTGCAAAGTTTACTTCGCTTAACTCAGTTGGTTTTCTTAGTTTAAAGATTATTTTTGTAATTGTTTCTGGATACTCTGGCTCCATTTCTTGAATTTCTCCAATTATTGTTGAGATTTCTTTTTCTTCTTGTATTTCTTTAAATGCAGCATTAACTCCTCCGGTTGCTTTAAGTCCTGTAAGAATATAAACTGCACCTGTTGTTCCGTTTATTTGAATATAATCTCCATCCTTAAGAACTGTTGTTGCATTTCTTGTGTTAACTACGCATGGAAGGGAGTATTTTTCAGCAACAAGAGCAGCATGACAAATAGCTGATCCAACATCAGTAATTATTCCACATCCCTCTTTAATATAATCACTCATAAGTCCATTTGTCATCTTAGTTACAATTATTGTTTTTTCATTTATGTCCTTAAGATCTGTTTTAACATCTTTAATTATTTTAACATATCCATTTGTAACTCCAGAAAACACAGGCACACCTTCAAGAACTAAATCTTTCTTGAAAGCATCTATTTTTTCTTGTACATAGGTTCTATTAGTTGGTTTTTTTGTTTTCTTTAAGTTTGAATCTAAAGGATCAGCAGCTATAATAAATATTTCTGCTTTTTCAAAAGCCCAATCAACACAAAAAGAACATTTAAATTGTGTTTCAAGTTTTTTAGCAAGTGACGTTAATTCTTTAAGATAAGCGGTTTCAAGTTTTTGTTTATCTTGTTCTTTCTTTTCAATGTTTTCTTTAACTGTTTTTCCAAGTACTCTTTTTAATTGCCATTCTTGAATTGCTTTGCTTTTCTTAACAACATCTAAGTTTTTCTTAGACATTTCATAATGATCAGGAGTAATTTCTTTAACAATTGTTGAGCCTCCAATACCCCATATAGCTTCAATAATTGTATTCTTTTCTCCAACTTCTTTACTTGTTATCATTATTCCAGATATTTTTGCATTTACCATTTTTTGGATAATTACACACATTCCAATCTTTGTAAAATCAAGTTTATTTTCACGTAAATATTCTAAAACTTCTGGAGAAAACATAGTAAAATAACATTCTTTAATATGTAAAATAACTGTATCAAAACCTTTAATGTTTAAAAAGCCACATTGTTTTTCTAAGTAATCAAGATGTTGTTGAGAAACTTCCTCTGAGGTTAATGATACCCTTATTGCTACGAAATCATCAATCTTACTATTAAGCCAACCAACCTTTGTTTCTCCAACCTTGTTATACATTTTTTCAAGATCTGATCTTAAATCATCAGTTTCTTTATTTTTAAAAAATAGTTTTCTAATTTCATTTGACTTGAATTGAATATCATTTTGATTTTTATAATCTATTGTTCTTAAAATTTCAATAATTCTTTCTTTAAGATTGTTTTGTTGTAAGTAACTATAATATACTTTTGAACTAATTGCAAACGCTCGTGGAATTGCATATTTTTCTTTAGTTAGTTCAGCAAGATGTGTTGCTTTGTAACCCATAGTATATACATCGTTATCATTAATATCTTTAAGCCATTTAATTAGTTCTTCCATACGTTATCAAATTTACCTTTTATTTCACTTATTCTTGGCAGAATTATATAAATATTATACTTTTTCCACTATTATATTATATAGAAACATATTTATACTTTATTAGTTTGATTTCTAGGGTTTAGTGGTTAGAGGTAGATAGATATTTAGGAAAAAACCTATATTTAAAAGAAGTATCAATTGCATATATTTGAAAAACCAAGTTTAATTTAAGTGAAATTATGGTGAACTTAATAAAAAAAGTAAATAATTTTGAAATTTATATAATTATTGGATTATTAGTAGTTGTTGCTGTATTAATATTTTCTATAAATGTACGTATAAATAAGTTTAATGCATTATCTAAAGATTATTATTTACTTGAAATGGATAATAATAAAAATATTCAATATAATCAAGATCTTAATCAACTATTAACTATAGAAATAAGTAAATATAATAATCTTGGTTCTAATTATCTTGAACTTCAATCAAAATATCTTGATCAAATTAAAATAATTGATAATTTAAATTTAGATAAGAATCAATTATCTAATGAGTACGACGTGCTTAGCACAGATTATACTTCTCTTATTAAAGAAATTAATACATTTAAAACCGAAATTACAATGTCTATGGATTGGTTTAAAGAAAATTCAACTATAGATAATATTTCTGATTCAACTAGAATGAAATCACATTTAGAAACCTGTGTAACTTGCGGATCTGATACTTGCACAATTAAAACATCTTGTATTAATTGGTTTGTAAATGAAAATAAATTTCATTTAGTGTATGGAGATGATAACACAATTACAAATAAAGAGGATAAACTTCAATCTCTTAATTCATTTTTATTAAATGAAGCAGGAGATTGTGAAGATTATGCGATGTTGTTTTCTGCAGAGATAAGATATTTAGTTGATTATGTAATTACAGAAAAGAAAAGAACTCCAATAATTGAAGCAATTATAAAAACAGATACGCAAGAAGATTATAAAATTGTTGGAGATTGGGTTTATTCATCAGGAATAGAAGCATATGCGCTTGATGAAAATTATATTTATCCAACAGTTGCATGCGGTAATCTCTTTGATCTTCAAACAAATGAATATAATGGTCATTGTGTGATTATGATTACAAACAAAGATGTAAATAAAGTTTCTGATTTATCAAGCTTAGATAAAATTTATTTAATAGAACCACAGTTTGGTGATTTTATTGATTTTGCAGAATATGATGGTGTACTTAAAACAAAAAATGATAACTCAAAAATTGATATGTTAATAACTAAGAAAGATCTTTATATGCATGAGTCTAGATTCTATAGTAACACTAATTATACGAGTGCTAATTGGTATGGGTATGAGACTTTCCTAGATAAGATTAATAGTATCACTAAATAGTAAATTGATGCTTGGCCAGCTACCCCCCCGAAAGGAATATATACTTGAATATTACATATATTTATGATAAGTTCCTGAAGTTAACCTAACTTCATGGTAAATGAATTGTGAGGCGGAGAACACAAGAAATAAAACGCAATAGAAAAAGTAGAAAAAAACAAGAAAAAAGGTGGAATGGATATGAGTAAGGGTAATAAAAAACAAGACGATGAGTATGTAGAAGTAGCTGAAGATACTTCTCAAGAGAAAGAAAGTGATGAAAACGAAGTTTCTGAAAAGAAAAAGAAATCTAAAGTAGATGATGATCTTCTTAATAAAATAAAACCAAAGGATATTTCTGATCTTCCAGGAATTGGAGCAACTTCTGCTGAAAAATTAAGAGCAGCTGGTTATGATTCTTATGAAGCAATAGCTGTAGCTTCACCAATGGAGCTTGTTGCTGTTGCTGGGCTTGGAGATGGTACTGCAATTAAAGCAATTAAAGCAGCTCGTGATTCTTTAGAAATGGGATTTGAGAGTGCTGATATAATTTTAGAAAAAAGAAGAACTATTTCAAAGTTATCAACTGGTTCTGAAAATATTGATGAACTTCTTGGTGGAGGAATTGAATCCCAATCAATTACAGAAGTTTATGGTAAGTATGCTTCTGGTAAATCACAATGGTGTTTTCAATTATGTGTAATGGCTCAAATGCCTGTTGAAAAAGGTGGACTTGGAGGAAATGTATTATATATTGATACAGAAAATTCATTTAGGCCTGAAAGAGTACAAGATATAGCAAGATATAGAGGAATGGACCCTGAAGAAGTTGTAAAGAACGTATTTGTTGCAAGAGCATACAATAGTAATCATCAAATGCTTCTTGCAGAGAAAGCAGCTGAACTTATTAAAGAAAAAAATGTTAAGCTTTTAATTGTTGATTCTTTAATGGGACAATTCAGGTCTGAGTTTACAGGAAGAGGAACATTATCTGATAGACAACAAAAGATTAATACACATATGCGCCTTCTTCAGAAATTATCTGAATTGTATAACGTAGTTGTGTTCGTAACAAACCAAGTTATGTCAAGACCAGATGTATTATTTGGAGATCCCACAGATGCTGTTGGTGGTAATGTTGTAAAGCACGCATCGAAGACCAGAATTTATTTAAGGAAAGGAACAGGAACAAAGAGAATTGCAAAGCTTGTTGATTCACCAGGACTTCCAGATGGAGAAACAGTATACAACATCACAGAAGATGGGGTTTTAGATTAAGGTTGAAGGATAATTCATCCTTCTTCTTTTCTTCCTTTTTTTTTTATTTTCTTTTTAGATTTATTTTATTTCCATCTTTGTATTTGCCTTTATGCACACCCATCTTGGTTTTCTTTTGGGCATCTCTATATTTGATAACTCTATCTTCTCTATATTGTTGCAAGTCCTTTGAAATGATTCCTGGGCCACCAATACACCCACCTTTACAAAAGAGAATATCTATAAATTTAATCGTCTTGTTTTTTTCAATTTCTTTTATTGCCCAAGCTATATTTTTTGGGCCATCAACAACTAAAACTTGTTCTGGAGTTAATAGTTCTTTTATATGCATTGTTTCTGCAACAGCACCAGAAAGAGGATAAATCTTAGTATAGTCATTATATATCTTGTCAAAATCAATATTTGTATTCTTTGTTTTTGTATCTTGTTTTTTAAATAATTTATTTTTTTTACAGTAATTTATTATTTCAGATAACTCAAAAAAGGTGATTGTAAAATTTACATCCTTCTTGTTTTTTTCTGCTTCTTGCTTTTTTGCAATACAAGGTCCTACAAATATATTTGTGT
>JBAWVI010000028.1:0-10203 GCA_037147375.1 archaeon
AAGAATATTTATATTTTTCAAATAATTCAAATTTATTAAATGCAATATATGATGATGCATTTATTGACCAATACCAGATATATTTGAAAAGGCAATATCCTGAGCTTGCAATAAATAATGTAATTGAGTCGAAGGATTATGTTACTACAATAATTAAAAAAGTAATTTATGAAGATTCAATTAAATATTATCCAGATATGGATATAGAAATTTTATTAAGTTTATTGAAAATTATATTAAAAGATCCTGGGCAAATTATAGATTATGTTGATTTAGCAAATGAGTTAGGTACAGATAGAAAAGCAATATCTAAATATTTAGATTATTTAATTAATTCTGGTCTTGTTAGAAAAACATATCATTTTTCAAATAATGCTAGAAAAGTTGAAAAGATGTCTAAAAAGTTTTATCCATTTTGTACAACTTTAATTTCCTTTGTAAATGATAATCCAAATGAAAGTAAATTGATTGAGACAGATGTTGCATTTCAACTAAATGCAGAATATTTTTGGGATGATAAAGGCACAAGAGAAGTTGATTTTATAATTTTTGATGATATCTCTTCTAAAAAGATTGGTGTTGAAGTGAAATATAGAAATCAGATTACTGCAAAAGATATTAATAATTTTAAATTAAAAGCTATAGAAAAATTAAGTTTAGATAAAAAGTATTTAATTATTAAAGATGGATCAATAATTGATTTTGATCCAAAAAAAGAAAATATTATTTTATTAAAATATTATTTAGTTTGGAGAGATTTTAATAATTTAAAGAATTAAACTAAAACACAGTGTGTTATATTTGTTGGACAGTTTATGCTTACAAAAATCTCTGAAGGAATATACAAAATATCAAATTCATCTAACCTCTTCTATTTATCAGATTTTCAAACATTAATTGATGCAGGGGATAGAATAGATAGAGATGAAATTATTTCTGATTCTATTTCTATCTTTCAGCCAACAGAGATTAAGCAAGTTATCTTTACTCATCTTCACTATGATCATATAGGTAACTTTGATATATTTACTAAAGCAAATTTCTTTGCATCAGGAAAAGAAATAAAAACTTTAAAAGAAAATAGAGAAGGAACTATTCTTGATCCCTCTCTTTCAAAAATATTTAATTGTAAGATAAAGAACATCTCTGGTATTAAGCTTCCTTTCAATAGATTCTTAATTTTAGAAACTCCTGGACACACAATAGGAAGTATGTGTATATTTGATAAACAAGAGAAGATACTTTTTTCTGGAGATACTTTGTTTGATAACGGAAACATAGGAAGATGCGATCTTGAAACATCAGTTCCAGGAACTATGAAACAAAGCTTACAAAAACTAAAAGCACTTGATTATAAGATTCTTTGTCCTGGGCATGATTATTAATCTCAAAGGTATGCTTGGCCAGCTACCCCCCCGAAAAGAATATATAAGCAAATAATTATATATTAATGGTGATACTTAAGGATAGGTTGATAATAATTACAAGCAAAAAAATGTTTAATTAATAATATGTAGGTAATATTTATAATATTGCGTAATTGCTTATAGGTAAGGAAAGTATTTAAATACCTTTTGTTACTTACACATAGTATGCTTGCAAGAAATATTAAACAATTAAGAATAATTAGAACACTTTTAGATAATCCTATAGGGTCTTTAACAAAATATAGAATTGCAAAGATCGTAGGTTGTTCGACACCAAGAGTAATCCAAGTTATACACAAACTAGAACAACAAAAATTAGTTGCAGGTACAACTGTTATTGACTTAAATAAATTAATAGATTATTATATTAAAATAAACACCCAGAAATTAAAAAAATATTATTATCATCTTTCAAACCCAATGGATTTCTTTAAAAAAATAAAACTAGATTATGCTTTTACAACATATATTGCAGAGAACATAGTGAATCATCACTTATTTCCAAATAAATTTGAATTATATGTGTCTAAAAAAGATATTATGGCCTGGGTGGAATTATTAAAAGATAATGCATTAATAGGAAAAGGAAATTTAGTATTAATTGTTTTAGAAGATGATGATGTATTAAAAGAATCTAAAAAGATTGATAATTATAATATTATATCTATTCCACAATTATTGATTGATCTTAAACGCGAAGGTGGAGTATGTATAGAAGCATATAATATTTTATTAGATAAATATGTACGACAAAAGAGAAACTGATATAAGTTATAAATACTTGAAATCAATAATATTAAAACTACATGAACCAATTATAATTATAGGTGGTTGGGCAACCTACTTTACAGTAAATAAAAACTATAAAAAAGAATTTGGTGTTAATTATATTGGTTCTAGAGATGTAGATCTAGGATTTAATAATATAAAATCCTTTAAAGAAACAAGTACTATCCTAGAAAAAGATGGATTTGAATTTATATGTTTTAGATATTTAAAAGAAATAAGTTATGAGACTGGTAAAGAATTAACTAAAAAAGAATCTATGATTATTCCAATATATAATATTTTTTCAATGTATGTTGATTTAATAATTTCAGAAACAGATTTGAAAATAGAAAAAGAACTTGGATTTGTTCCTGTTGATGAACCATTAATTAAATTGGTTTTTACAAATAAAAAACATAGAACAGAATTAATTGAATTTAGAAAAAAATTATGGTTACCATCTCCATACCTATTATTAACTACAAAAATTAATGCTATAGTAAACAGAACCAAAGATCATAAGAGAGTTAAAGATTATTGTGATATTATTGCAATTTGTTTATATTCTGGAGAAAACACAAATAATTTAATTTTTTTTGTAAAAGAGAACGCGATTAAAGAAAGAATATTAAAACTTAAAAAAATTATTAATCAAGAAGAATTAAAGCAAGTTTCTAATATATTAAAAATAGATATAGATATAATAAATAAAGTAATAAATAAAATAGTAAATTAACTTAATTAACTTAACAGATATTTAAATATAATAACATTTTATACTACTACACTACTTTTCCTTATATTATATATTCAATAATATCCTATCCCTTCTCAACCAATCTAATTCTGGTTCAATGATGCTTGGCCAGCTACCCCCCCGAAAAGAATATACACCCCAAATTCTATAATATATCCGGTGACTTGTGTATGGGTAATAATAAAAGTATTGTGAATAAAGAATATATTCTTTTTTTAAACGATATTAAGCAAAGAATAATAACATCTCAATATACTGCACTAAAAGCAGTAAATAAGGAATTAATTAATCTTTATTGGGATATAGGAAAAAGGATAGTTGAAAAACAAAAAGAACTTAAATGGGGTAAATCAGTTGTTGAAAACCTCGCAAAAGATTTACAGAATGAATTCCCAGGCATCAAGGGTTTTTCTTCCAGAAACTTGTGGAATATGAAGCTATTTTATGACATTTATAAGACAAACACAAAACTGCAACCATTGGTTGCAGAAATTAGCTGGGCAAAGAATATAGTTATTTTAGAGAAATGTAAAGATGATCTTGAAAAGGAATTTTATATTAGAGTTACTTCAAAGTATGGATGGACTAAAAACATATTAATTAATCAAATTGAAAATAAATCTTATGAGAAGTTTCTATTAAATCAAACAAATTTTGATAAAGCTATTCCTGAAAAATATAAAGATCAAGCCAAGCTTGCAGTAAAAGATGAATATACTTTTGATTTTCTTGAATTAGGAGAAGAACATTCAGAAAAAGAACTTGAAAATTCTTTAATTAAAAACATAAAAGAATTTCTAAATGAAATGGGTGGATACTTTTGTTTTATTGGAAGTCAATATCGTCTAAAAATTGATAATGAAGAATATTTTATTGATTTAGTTTTATATCATCGTAAGTTAAGATGCTTAATGGCTCTTGAACTGAAAATAGGTAAATTTAAACCAGAGTATGCTGGCAAGATGCAATTTTATTTATCAGCATTAGATGATTTAGTAAAGCTTGAAAATGAAAATCCATCAATTGGAATTATTATATGTAAAGAAAAAAACAGAACAACAGTTGACTATGCATTAAAAGATGTTAAAAAACCAATCGGGATATCAACCTATAAGATGACTTCAACTTTACCAAAAAGTCTTATGAAGTATTTACCTTCAAGAGGAGATATAGAAAGAAGAATATTTAAAATATAAGTATGCTTGGCCACACAACCCCACTGAAAAGAATATACAAATTTAATTGAACGCAGGAATACCAATATTTACTTTTGTTTTAGTATTTATAAGATATTTATCAAGAATTGGTACAAGTACAATTATGAAGATACACACGGTTGCTAAATGAAGTAACGTAAACGGAATTTGTCCTACAAATGCAACTATAAAGCTCATATGAAATAAAAACGAACTCATTATTGGTCCTGTAATAAAATCAAATATTAAAACTCCAAAAACTCCACCAGTAATATAGTTTAATAACGTTAATCTTTCTTTATTTCTATAAATATATGCAAAAAACCAACCAAGAAGACCAAATGTTGTTGCAGTTACAATTGTCCATATTCCAACCTTGTTTGTGATAATATCGAAAGAAAACATTGTGATGAATGCAAATATACCTGCTGATAATCCATTATCTCTTTTTGCAAATGGAAGCATGGTTCCCATTATTGGATCTGCATTAGGTATATGAAGTAATCTAAAAAGGTTGCAGAAGATTCCTGCGATTACATATTTAAATATTTTCTTGAGACCCATCTACATCACCAACCCAGGTTATACTTATTGCTATAAAAATAAATTTAATTTGTTTAAATATTACTTCCAACAAACTTAAAAATAGATTTATACAGAAATCAAAAAAATAAGAAATTTATAAAAAAAAGTTAAATACAAAAATGAATATATAATATAATATATTCAATAATATCCATCTTTTCCTAAAACCCACATCAATAAGTAAATATCAGGATATTCTTTCAGGGCACAGCTATTGATTCAATAATGATGCTTGGCCACGTACCCCCCCGAAAAGTATATACACCACTTTATACATTATATATTTATTTCTCAAATCCAATAGGATAAGTATGCAAGAAAATGAAGTAATTGAACTCAAAAAATCAACATCTGAAAATAAAGAAGCAGTTATATCTATCTGTTCAATTCTAAATAAACATAAAAAAGGAGAATTGTATTTTGGAATAAATAATAAAGGTAATTCTATTTACCAAACAATTACTGATAAAACATTAAGAGATATTTCTCAAGTAATTTCAAGCAACATAGAACCAAAGATATATCCTATTATAGAAATAATAAATATAAATAATATTGATTGTATAAAAGTATCTTTCCAAGGAGAAAATCAACCTTATTTTGCATATGGAAGAGCATATAAAAGAGTGGCTGATGAAGATAGGCAGTTATCAGCAAAAGAGCTTGAATTAATGATTCTTGATAAACATAAAGAAAAATTAAGATGGGATACACAAATAAATGATAAATGTAAAATTAATGATATTAGTAAAACTAAAATTAAACAATTTTTAATAAAATCAGGAAATAAGTTTGATAACCTAAGCAATTCACTTACTAAACTTGAACTTATCAAAGAGAATAGGCTTGTAAATTGTGCAATTGCATTATTTAGTAAAAATCCAAGATCTTTTTTCCCAAATATTAGATTAAGATGTGCAATCTTTGCAAGCGATGATACAACAACTCCAATTGATATGCAAGAATTTGATGGAGATATATTTAATTTAATTGATGAAGCTGAAAAATATGTTTTTAAAAATATACACACCGGGATGAAGCTTGATGGGTTAGTAAGAGTTGATGTTCCTGAAATAAATAAAGAAGCATTAAGAGAAGTTATAATTAATGCATTTTGTCATAGAGATTATTGGAAATATGATTCTGTAAATATTGCAATTTTTAAAAATAGAATTGAAGTAAGAAGTCCTGGTCTTCTTTATCATGGGCTTACTATAAAAAAAATAAGAACAGAGCAGGTTTCTGAAAGAAGAAATGAAAAAATTGCAGAATTATTTCATCTGATTCATTATGTTGAAAGATGGGGAAGAGGGATAAGTTTAATATTATTAAAAGAACCAGAAACTGAGTTTAAAGAAGTAGGAAGTCAGTTTATAGTTGTGTTTAAAAGAAAAGTAAGCTCAACAGAAACTGTGGCAAAAAGTTCGGAGAAAAGTTCGGAGAAGAGTTCGGAGAAAATATTAACATTAATTAAAGTAAATTCTTTAATTTCCGCAAAAGAGTTAGCTATTAATTTAAAGATTAGTTCGAGAGCAGTAGAAAAACAAATTTCAAAATTAAAACTTGAAGGGAAGATAAGAAGAATAGGTTCAGATAAAGGTGGGCATTGGGAAATAATTTCAAAGTAAATCAGATTGATGCTTGGCCACCTACCCCTCCGAAAGGGATATATAAGCAAATAATCATATATTAATGGTGGTACTTCAAGAAATTGTATGAAAAATGATTATTAATAATAAAAAATTAGATTATTTAATTTAATAAAATTTATAATAAAAAAAAGTGATATTTAAATTATAAAAACATTTAAAAATTATTGTAGTCAGATAATATATAATTATCCAAAATAGGTTAATTTGATTAAATATGACTATTATAAAAAAACAAACAAATATAAGTAAATTAATATCTGCAATGGAATATTATTCAGTTAGATATATTTCTAAAGACCAATTACTAGATATTATTACAAAATTAAATATTAAAAGTAATCCTAATACTCTTATCTATAAAATGATATTAGGGAAGCATATTGTAGTTATAAAACAAAACACTTATTTGTATATCCCAATAAGTTCAATAGATAGGATACCACAAATAACAGAATATGAATTAAATGAAGCATATTTAGGTGAAAATGAAAAATATTATATTGGTTTGTGGAATGCCTATAATTATTATGGATTTACAACCCAAGTATCAAATAAATTATTTGTTTTTAATAAAAAAATAAACCTTAATAAAAAAATATTATCTAAAGAAATTAAATACATTAAAGTTTCAAATAATTATATGTTTGGAATAACCAAAGATAAATATCCATTATCAGATAAAGAAAAAACAATAATAGATATATTGAATTATTTTAAAGATATTGGAAATTTAAAAGATATTATTTTAGAAATAAAAAAGCATAGTTTTGATGTAAACAAACTAATAACTTATGGTAAAGAAACTAAATCAATAAAGATGCTTAAATTAATTGGCATAATTACAGATAATTTAGATTTATATAATTATTTAAAGTCAAAAAATAAATTAAGTTATTATACTTATATTAGAGGTTCTACAAAAAAGGAGATATATCCAAAATGGAAATTAAAACTAATATAAATGAATTATTAAAAGAAATATCAAGTAAAAATGGATATTCTTTAGCTGTAATATTAAAAGAAATATCAAGTAAAAATGGATATTCTTTAGCTGTAATAGAAAAAGATTATTATCTTACACAAATATTATTGGAATTATCAGTTAATCCAATTCTTGATATAGTATTTAAAGGTGGAACCTGTTTGAATAAATATTATCTTGGATACTATAGGATGAGTGAAGATCTTGATTTTATATATAATGTTGATTTATCAAAGTCCACAAATAGATCTATTAAAGTTAAATCAGAATCAATTCGTAAATTATTTTATACTCTATTAACTAAACTTAATTTAGAAACAAGTGATGAATTAGGTCTTGGTTGGGAAAAAATCACAGATAATAAAAGTAAAAGAATCCTTAATTTAAAAATAATTACAAAATATAAATCAATAATTACAGAGAGAAAAGAAAGATTAATAATTGAAATTTCATTTAGAGGCAAACTAGTTTTAAAACCCAAAAATAGGAAAATTATTCATTTGTTTTATGATGCTATAAATAATCCAATCCTTGATTCAAACAAAAAAATAATTTGTATAGATCTTGTAGAAAATATAGCAGAAAAATATAGAGCACTGATTACAAGAAAGAATATAGCAGTACGAGATATTTTTGATATTTATTATGTTTTAAAATTTAAAAAGAAATTAATACAAATAGATGATTCATTTATAGATTTAATATTAAAAAAGATAAGAGAATCTATTCCTGATTACACAAAGAAGAAATTGATAGAATATTTACGTTCAATAGATCCAAATAAGATAGATATTCAACCTATACAAGTAGTATTAAAACAAAGTTTAATTGATAAAAGCAACAAGAATATACTTGTATCAACAGAGAAGATGTTAAAGACGATAATAAAACCAATAATAAAGTAAGAATAACTACAAACAAAAAATAATTATAAAATAATAATTAATAAAGCAAAGATATCTTGTAAAAATTCCAATAATGAAATAAACGATCATTTTGTTGACGTCAACAAAACGATAAATATGCCTAAGGGAGCAACTAAAGAAATAAATAAGACAGATATTATTTCCCTTATATTATATATTCAATAATATCCTTCTTTCATTAAAAATCTTTTTTTCACCAAAATTTATATGAATAAGTTAATATCAGAATATTCTTTCATTATGTCCAGTCCAATATATTCTCCCCACCCTTGTCCAACATTTTCTTCTTTTTTCAGCACAATTATTAAATGTTACTTTTTAATTAAAAATAGTTATTCAAAAAGGAATTTTGGTGCACCTTTTAAAAAGGTATTGTCTCCATAATTATAGGTAATTAGTTTTTTTTAAGATTATTTTTTTCAAATAATTTTAAATAAAATAAAGGGGTTGATATAACAAAACTTATATTGCTATACATTGGATATGCCTTACGAGTCTCCATGAATATAGGTTTTGAGGGATTATATTTATTAAAAGGATTATCTTTCATTTCTTTTTTTTATATGAGGGAAGATAGTTCTTTTATATTAGAATAAAGATAAAACAAATAACAAATGAAATTTAAAAAAAAGTTAGGATATTTTATATTGGGAGATGATGATAGATGGTATTTTTAAATAAAGAAAAGGTAAATAAATATAGGAATATATTTTTACTATTTTTTATAATGATATTTATGGTAGGTGCAATGGGGCTAGTAAATGCTGCCTGTACAATAACAGAGGTAGACATCACTGCACCCACAGATGGAAATTCATGGAGTGGAACACAAAGTATTACTTGGACTCCAGTGGTTGATGAAAACCATGATGGGAACAGTTGTACTTATGCTGTTTTGCAAAGTGTAGATAATGAGAATTGGTATCAAATTACTGGGATTACAAATCCAGGAGTAACAACTAAGTCTTGGAATACTACAACAGTAACTGATGCTGCAACTTATCAAGTTAGAATACAAAATTATCCAGTGGGAACAGTATATGATACTACTGGGCAATTTACAGTTGATAATAATCATCCAACAATTGCAGAAGTAACTGCTGTAACAACACCAACAAAAGATAATACACCAGATTATACTTTTAGTAGTAATCAAGCAGGAACAATAGCTTATGCAGGGGGTTGTGATTCTAATACAACAAGTGCAATAGCTGGCGATAATCCTATTATATTTAATACCTTAGTAGATGATGAATATAACGATTGTACAATCACAGTAACTGATGTAGCATTAAATGTATCTAATACATTAGATGTAACTGATTTTACAGTTGATACAGTAGAACCAACATATGTAATTTCATATAATCATTCTAGTCCTGTAAAAGCAGGAACTATAGTTAGAATAACTTCAACCTTTAATGAGGATATGAATCTAACTCCTCTTCCAAAGATTGCATTATCAGGTGGTAATACTGTAGGTGCAACAGATATGACAAGAAGTAGCGCAACATCTTATTATTATGATTGGAATGTAGGAGCAGGAAATGGAGTAACTACTCCAGTAGTGACTACAGGAATTGATCTTGCAACAAATGATATAAATGCAACTGGTTCAACACCAACAACAATAACAGTTGATAATGTTGCACCAACAATAACTTCTGCAGATATAACAACAGCTGATAATTCATATAAAGCTGATCAAAATATAAACATCACAGTTACTTATGATGAAAATGTTACTATAACTGGTTCTCCAAGAATAACTTTGAATGTTGGTCCAACAACCAGATATGCTACATATAATAGTGGTACTGGAGGAACAGAAATTGTGTTTAGATACACAGTAGTAAGTGGAGACACTATTGGAGATTTAGGAGCTGCAAGTGTTAGTTCTCTTGGATTAA